>JAGLXK010000099.1 GCA_023132955.1 Candidatus Heimdallarchaeota archaeon | reverse complement strand
ACTACAGGTTCAGCAAAGGCTGTGATGTTAACTCATTCTAATGTTCTCGCAAATGCTCTTCAATTTAATGAATGGGCAAAAGAAATACCACAAGAATTTACTGGTTGCGTTGTTTCAGCTCTACCAATTTGTCACAGTTTTGGCTTGCAATGCAGTTTCCTAGCGCCACTTTTTAGGGGTGAAATGATTGTCATAATTCCCAAATTTGATCCAAAGAGCTTGCTCAAATTAATGGCAGAGGAAAAGGCAACATCTTTTTACGGTGTTCCAACAATGTACATAGCTCTTCTTCGATTAAAAATAGAGGGTTATGACTTAAAGAGTCTAAAAGTTTGCGTTTCTGGAGGATCAGCATTACCCAAAGAAGTTCATGAAGAGTTCAGGAAAAAGACATCTGTGGAGATTACGGAAGGTTATGGATTAACTGAATGTAGTCCTGTTACTCATATCAATCCTTACGGCAAAGCGATTGTCAATTCCATAGGTAAACCTCTCATTGACACATTGGTCCGATTGGTTGATTCTGAAACTCTCGATGAAGTAGAAGAGGGTAAAGTTGGTGAGATAGTCATTTTAGGTCCTCAAGTTATGAAAGGATACTTTGGTAAAAGTTTAGAATCTTCCAATGTTTTTACTTCAGATGGATGGTTAAAAACAGGGGACTTAGCTCGAATAGATTCTGAAGGATATTTCTTTATTGTTGACAGATCCAAAGATGTTATCAATTCTGGTGGACTTAAGGTTTATCCCAGAGAAGTAGAAGAAGAACTCTACAAACACCCAGGAGTTTCACTTGCAACTGTAATACCCGTTCCAGATGATTACTTTGGTGAAGTTGGGAAGGCCTTTATTGTTGCTAAGGAGGGACAAAAAATCACTGAAGATGAAATGAGAGAATTCTGTATCAAGCAATCCATAACTAAGTACAAAATCCCTAAAACTTTCGAATTTGTTGATTCTTTACCATTAAGTGCAGCAGGTAAAGTTCTTAAAAGAGAGTTAATCAAAAGAGAATCTAAATAGTTTTCTTAAATCTGATTTTCTTAAAATTCTTTGAAAAGTTTTTTAAATTGAGAAATCAATACAATCAAGGTGGTTTCTTGGGGTTGGAAACAGGGGAGGACAAAAAAAAATACGAGATTGAGTTACTTGAAAGCTTAATTGATAATAGCCTATATGGGGAAGCTCTATCTTTTCTAACTAGAGCAATCACAAAATATGATGATATTAGTTTAAAATATCTCAAAGGAAAAGTCTGTTATTTAATGGGTAAATTCGATGATTCAATCTCTGAATTGACCAGTGTTATAGCCGAAGATTCTGATTATTGGGAAGCTTATGAACTTCTAGGAGAGATTTATAGAATCCGTAATCAGACTGAGATTGCTGAAAATTATTATTTTAAGTCTACATCTCTGAACTCGAGAGCCACCCAATCTTGGCTTGGAAGAGGAAAACTGGCAATGGCTCGGGGAGAGTATCAAGTAGCTGTACTAAGTTTTGAAACATACTTGAGAACTAAAAAGGAAGACATTATGGTTTGGAGGTTACTGGGAAGAAGTTATAAAGAGCTTGAAAATTTCGTTTCTGCAATTGATGCTTACAATGAAGCTATTGAGCTTGAACCTGTTAATCAGGATCTTTATGAAGAACTCGGTGATCTCTATCACTTCATGGGGCATCATGATATAGCAAAGGAGAAATATCTCCAAGCATTACAAGTAGAAGAAAAAACACGACCTGTAAACGCGTCTATCTATAATAAATTATCAAAAATATATCTAGCTGAAGGTAACATACAGAAAGCATTCAATCTGTGCAATGAGTTATTAACTTTGTCAAAAGAAAATGATGAAGCACTATTTATTTCCGGTCAAGCTCTAATCAAAATGGGTCAAAAATATGAGGGGACTGTTAGAGTAAAGAAAGCCTTTGAGATCGCTAATAATCAAGAATACAAAGATTACCTAAACAAACTTGATGAAGAACTGTATGGTCCAAAATATGTTTAACACTGATTTTTAGAAGAAGATTTATACTCCCTTCAAATATCTAAAATATAATGGAAGAGTTTGAGAATTTCTTTAAAGCATCTGAAACTAGAATCGCTAGATTAGGATATATGATATGGGATATTTATACTTGTCCAGAAATAATGATCATAGATAACCTTGGTGCTTCCTTCAGATGTTCTTATGACTTGCATACAACAGTTTTTGGACCTCCAAATAAAGAAATACTAGAAAATTTCAACCCAAAGGGACAAATTAGTCTTTCTTTTGATATAGAATGGAGGGAACTCGTTGAAGACCTTTTCACAAAGTTCATCCCCATGGATAAATCTGTACAGAATAAAGATATTAATACATTTGTTTGCATGGAACTAGATAGAGAAAATTTTATTCCGCAAAAGGTATATCAATCTAGAAAATTGCTCCTAGAAGATGCCAAACTTCTTGGATTAAAACATAGAATTCTCTTCTCCCAAGGATTAGGAGGAGTAGGAATAATAGAGAACAACGAATTAATTGGATGTGCTTTCACTCCGCATTATGTACAAAATGACCGATTCTCTTTTGCAATAATAAGAGGAGTTTGGGTCAGTAAACAAAATCGTAACAGAGGTATGGGCTCTGATTTAAGCTCAAAAATGTGTGAGGCTGTTTTTGATAAAGGCATTGAAAAAATAACTCTTTGGGTTGAGGAAACAAATTTACCAGCAGTACGAATTTATAAGAAACTTCGATTCAAAATAGTTGAAAAAGTGCACGGAGTAGACTGCGTGAAGAAGTGAGAAATAAGTTCTAATAGCCTATGAACTTTCTAAATTTTGTTTCTAATTCTTTAGGATCAATTTTCACATTAACATCCGAAAGAACAATTATTGGTGTTGCATTTTCTAATCTAATCTGTTCAATAGTCTCCTCCACTCCTATAATCACAGAAGCGGAAATAATGACCAAAGTGTAATCTTTTTGCAGAGCTTCTTCCAGTTTTTCAAGAGTTTCTTTAGGTGTAAATACTTCCTGACCTGGAACACCTATTAAATTAAAACCTCTTACAGTTTCTCTGGCTCCAATCACAAAAGCTTTCTTTGATGACTCCAGATCTGACATTAAAATTACATCCAGTTGGTTTGTTTAAAGCTTTGCGTTCTGACGTAGTCAATTAGTAAACTATTTATTATACATCTGCTATAATTGCACAAATGACAAATTCAGATGAAGAAAGAGCCAGAATTGTCACTATTAAAGGTTCTACTGTAGAAGTAAGAGGTCTTTCTTCATATAGGATGGGAGAAATAACCTATGTTGGAGAAGAGAAACTCATAGGTGAAATTATCGAAATTGAACGAAATTTGGCTACAGTCCAGGTTTATGAACCTCTTGAGGGATTGAAAATCAATGATCCAATCTATCTTACAGGAAAATCTATTTCAGCTGAACTTGGTCCTGGATTATTATCTAATATCTTTGACGGAATTCAAAGACCATTAGAGCAAATAAAGAAGACATCTTCTTCTTCATTTATCCAAAAAGGAATTCATATTAATGCTTTAAACAGAGATAAGAAATGGTTGTTCGAACCAAATAAAAAGTTAACAAAAGGTCATTTGGTGAAAGGAGGTGATGTGCTGGGCTCTGTTCAAGAAACACAAACTATAAAGTGTAATATTATCGCTCCTCCAAAAACAAATGGGGAATTACTATCCATTCAAGAAAAGGGAGAATTTCAGATCACAGATCCTATAGTTGAGTTAAAAGGATCAGATAAAAGTAAGAAAGAATTAACTTTAATGCACGAATGGCCAGTAAGAATTGCCAGACCATTCCTAAAAAAAATACCTGTGCACGAACCTCTAATAACAGGCCAAAGAATAATAGATATGTTCTTCCCGATAGCCAAAGGTGGAACCGCAGCAATCCCAGGAGGATTTGGAACTGGCAAGACCATCCTTCAGCACCAATTATCCAAATGGAGTGATGCGGATATTGTTGTATACATTGGTTGTGGAGAGAGAGGAAATGAAATGACTGATGTTTTGAGAGAATTTCCTAAACTTGTAGATCCACACACTCAAAACCCCCTCATGAATAGAACACTTCTAATCGCTAATGTTTCTAATATGCCAGTTGCAGCCAGAGAAGCCTCAATTTACATGGGAATAACTATGGCTGAATTCTATAGAGATCAAGGATTCAATGTTTTACTAACTGCAGATAGTACAAGTAGATGGGCAGAAGCTCTGAGAGAAATTGCTGGACAATTAGAAGAGATGCCTGTAGAAGAAGGCTATCCAGCATATTTGGGAGCCAGATTGGCTGATTTCTATGAAAGAGCTGGTCAAGTTGTTACATTAGGTTCTCCATATAGAGAAGGTTCAATTAACATTACTGCAGCTGTTTCTCCTCCTGGTGGTGATTTCAGTGAACCAGTTACTGCAAACACGAAACGTTTTGTAAAGACTTTTTGGGGCTTAGATTCTAATTTGGCAAATAGAAAACACTTTCCTTCAATTAACTGGTTATATAGTTATTCTGGATATATAAACATAATAGAAGAATGGGCTTTGGAGTCGGGCTTGGAGGATTGGGGTCGTTATCGGCAAGAAATGTTTACAATTTTACAAAAAGATGATGAGCTTCAGCATATTGCTGAACTGATTGGTTCAAAAGCATTACCTGCTGATGAACAGCTAATCATATTAGTAGCAGATATAATTAAAGAGGGATTTCTCCAGCAAAATGCCTATGATAAGATTGATTCCTTCTGCCCTTTAGAAAAGCAAATGAAAATGATGAAACTTATGCTTCTGTTTAATAATAGAGCTGAGATTCTAATAAAGAATGGATGCCCAATCTCATTAATCATTGGACTAAAATCAGTTCAAATACTAAAACGAATGAAAGAAGATGTCCCAAACGACAACATAGTACAAATGAACAAAATGGAAGATTACATCCATACGGAAATGGAGGAACTAGGTTCCAAATATGGATATAGGGTGTGACAAATGGCTCGCATAACAGTTAAAGGAGTATCAGAAATTCGAGGACCAATTATTGTCATAGAAGGAGTTTCAGGTATCCGAATGGGAGAATATTTAGAAGTTAAGCTGCCAAACAAACCCACTAGAAAGGGAAGAGTTTTAGCAATTGAAGAGGAAAGAGTCATCATACTACTTTACCAAGGTACATATGAAGTAGAAAAGGATGATATTGAAACGGAATTTTTTGGAAGAACCATGCAGCTGTTTGTAGCTGAAGATATGATTGGCAGAGTATTTAACTCCCTAGGAGAACCTCTGGATGGATTACCAAGCATCTATTCAGATGAATACAGGGACATTAATGGATCTCCAATCAATCCAACATCTAGAATTTATCCAAGAGATTATATCGAAACAGGAATCTCTTCAATCGATTTAATGAACACATTAGTAAGAGGTCAAAAACTACCGATCTTTACTGGAGCAGGGCTACCAAATAACCGGCTGATAGGTCAAATTGTGAAACAAGCAAGAATTGCAGAGACAGAAGATAAAGAGAAATTTGCTATCGTTTTTGGTGCTATGGGGTTAACAATGGATGATTACATCTATTTCCAGCGCTTATTTGAAGAGACAGGCACACTAAACAAAGTTGTAATGTTTGTTAATTTGGCAAGTGATTCACCTGCTGAGAGACTTATTACTCCTCGAGTTGCATTGACTACAGCTGAATACCTAGCCTTTGATAAGGACTACCATGTTCTAGCAATACTATCTGATATAACTAATTATTGTCAGGCTTTAAGAGCAATTTCAGTTGCTCTAGAAACTGTTCCTTCTAGAAAAGGTTATCCTGGTTACATGTATTCAGATTTAGCCTCAATATATGAAAGGGCAGGTATAATAGAAGATTCACAAGGAAGCATTACTCTAATTGCAAATCTGACAATGCCAAATGATGATATTACTCATCCTATTCCTGATTTGACAGGATATATTACAGAAGGTCAAATTATCCTCGATCGTTCATTGCATTATAGGGGGATTTATCCACCAATTGATGTTTTAGGATCTCTTTCTCGTTTAATGAAAGATGGAATTGGAGAAGGCTATACTAGAAAAGATCATCCTTCTTTAAGTAATCAACTTTATGCTTCTTATGCTGAAGGATTGGACAAGAGAAGGCTAGCAGAGGTAATTGGAAAAAAGGAATTAAACCGCCGAGACCAGATTTTACACGAGTTTGCAGATATATTTGAAGAAGATTATGTGAATCAAGGGGATAATTACCGAACAATTGAAGAATCTTTAAATCTCGGATGGTCACTATTATCTCATCTTCCAGAGACTGAGTTGACTAAAGTATCAACAGATCTAATTCTGGAATACATTCCAAATAAAGGAGCTGATTCAGTTTGAGAGAAGCAATTAATGTTCCTCCAACAAAGGATAACTTGTTAAAATACAAGAAAAAGCTCAAACTAGTTGAAAGAGCATACGATTTACTAAGAGAGAAATATGAAGCATTATTAATGAAATTACATATCATCTCATCACAAGCGATCTCCATGAGAGAAAAATTTGAAGAAAATCTTAGTGAAGCTTATTATGAATACATCAAAACTGAATCAGAACTAGGAAAGGATATGATGAATGTTTTTAGTGAAACAATCCCAAAAAAGGTTATAATAAATTCTATCCCTCTTGAATATATGGGGGTGGCTTACTCTGATTTACAATTAGCCAACCTCCCTGACCCTTCATATGGATTCTTCGGTATTTCTAGCTTACTGTGGATAACTGCAAAAAGATTTCGTGACACATTTGATTTACTTGTTGAATTAGCAGAGATCGAGAATTTTGCATACAAAGTAATTCGCAATCTTCAAACTACACAATTATGTCTCAATGCCTTGGACAAAGTATATCGAGTGAGATTTAGAAATATTGTCAAATACATTGAGGAAGTTTTAGAATCATATGAGTTGGAAAATATCTACACCATCAAGAAACTCAAGCAAAAAATTGAACTAAAAAATCAATTAAAGAGGAGAGATAAATGAAAAAAGCACTAGTCGCAATAGGGGATTTTAAGTGTGGTGAAAGATTAATTTCACATATTATTGATTTTTTCCAAGATTGGGTAACTGAAATACATCTGTTATATGTAATTGATAGAGAAAATCTAGAACATCTTGCTAGTTATAGAAACACAACTGTCGATAAGATTCAAGAAGAATATCGAAGTGAGCATAATAATATTCTTGAAAAACTAAAACTTACTTTTTCAGATACTCATTTATTAATAACTTCAGAGCTGAGACAAGGATTAGTTGCCGAAAGTATAATTGAAACCTCTAAAATGGAAAAGGTTGATTTCATAGTTATGGGGACAAGGAAGGAAAGTTTAACAAGAAGACTATTGAAAAATTATGTTAGATATGTAGTAGAATTGGCAGAAATTCCTGTCTTACTGTTTCCAGTATAAAGTGATAAAAATGAAAAACAAAGAGCTTCCCAAAGAAGATACTGAAAACAGTCCTTTAACAAATCTGCTTACGAAAATTACTAAAGCTGCTGAAGAAGAAGCTAAATTAATATTTAGGGAAGCTAAGCAAAAACTTGAAGAGATAGAAAAAGGAACCATAAAACTTGTTGATGAAATTAAAAAACAAGAGTTAGATAAAGAAACCCCAAGATTGAAATTCATTAAAAAAAGAACAGAAACTGAATTTGAACAAAAAGCAAAAAAAATAGTTATTCAAACTAGAGAAAGTATAATTGATCAGGTCTTTGAAAAAGTTGAAAAGGAAATGCTAGTGTTGAGAGATAACAAGGGATATTCAAAATACTTAGAAAATCTTCTCATTCATACAGTAAGGAACATCACAGCACAAAGTATGAAAATTATTGCAGACAAAAAGGATAAGGAGATATTAAATAAAATCACATCAAATATAGCTCAAAAGGAAAATATAAAATTCAAAGTAGATTTCTCTTTTTTAAAGACACAAGGAGGGTTCATTCTCACAGATGATCAAGAGAGAGCTAGGATTGATTATACGATTGAAAATACATTAAAAGCCAGTAGAGATAAAATTAGGACTAAAATAAATGAGATTCTGTTTGCATAGGTGAAAAAAATGGGTTTATTTCCAGATAAAATGTTGGAAGCTACGATAATAACACCGAAAGAGTTGTTTCCTCAAGTAGTTATTAAAATAGCTGAGACTGAAAGTTTGATGGTAAAGCATAATATTTCGATAAAAGGTTTGGAAGACTTTTATCCATCATCCAAAATGGAAAAAATTCGGCAATTAGAATCAGCTTATAAAGACTTTGTAATCCAGATTCCTGAACCGAAAGAGAAATTCAGACAAAAAATAGCTAGAGCTTATAAAAAACAGAAAACGATAATACCCATTTTTGAGAACTGGGAGAATTTAGAAGAAATAGAAACGAAACTAGAAGATCAAATTGATAAGTTAAATAGTGAGATTCAGAATTTAAAGAATAATTTGAAAAAACTTATTGAATTGTGCGAAAATAGCAAACTAATTTCTAAAGGTATTAGACTTCTAGAAGAAGAACGACCTTATGATATAGATTCTGATGAGAAAGCATTAATGGGAATATTGACAACATCTAAAATTGAGGATGCAGAAGATTTTGTATCCCATTTTAAGAAACATGAAGTAATTCCATTAGTTAAAGATAGATATTTTGTTTATACTAAAGGTAAAAAAGGAGAAATATCCAAACTTATCAAGGAACTATCAATTATAAGATGGCATATATACGACTATCAAGGTCCTATTCATTTAAATAGAACTGAAATTGAGGAAGAAATTCTAAATGAATACAAAAACACATGTGCAGAAGTATCTATAATCGAAAATAATCTAGAACAATTTGCAATAAGACATAAAGAGGATATTGTTGCTATAAAATTGTCAATCGAAAGCTACAGTCACTTCTTACGTATATATGTCTCTGCAAAGCAAACCAAGAAAACAACAGTTTTTCAAGGATGGGTATCAGAAAAGGAAGTTGGGATAATTGAAGAAGCTATAGGTGAGTTTCCAGAGGTAATACTGGAATATGATGAACCTTCAGAAGATATGAAAAACATCCCTGTAGTTCCAGCAAAGAAACCTCTTAGAAGAGCATTTCAGAGCATCGTAGGTCTTTATGGACTTCCTTCATCTGATGAGGTTGATCCAACCATTTTCTTAATTTTTACATTTAGCATTTTCTTTGGAATTATGTTTGGTGACGTTGGTCACGGGTTAATTTTTGCTGTTATTGGATTAACTGGAGTATTAGCTAGGGGGCTGAAAAGAAGTATTAGACAAATGTTTCTACTTGTACTGGTAATGGGAATTACTTCGACAATTATGGGATTTATTTTTGGTGAAGCCTTTGGTGTTCATCTCGTTGAACTATTAGGAATCAGGGAACCTGGAGATCATAGTCCAGTATATCTATTTGGAATAGAATATCCTTTCCTCAGTCCAGTTGAGGATTTAGTAGAAATTTTCAATTTAACTTTAATCATAGGAGCTCTTCATGTCATATTAGGAATACTTCTTAGAGCTATAAATCAAATAAAACGTAAAGAGTATGCGGAAATAATAGAAGAAACAACTCCTCAAGTTTTTCTTTATGCAGCTATTATATATTTTCTTTCCAGTCTGGGAATCCTAGACATTGGAATTGATCCATCAGGTAAAGGTTTTCTTCTAGTTGGGCTTGTCTCTGTCATTATTGGAGTAGGATTAACACTTTTTGGTCAGGGGATTGTGGGAATCCTTTTCAAAGAAAAAAGGAAAAATATTCTTCGTAGTTTTCTTAGTGGGATGGGGATGGGATTAATACACCTTCTAGAATCATTTAGTTCTTTTATAAGCAATACTATTTCTTATGGGAGAATGCTCGCAATGCTCATTGCGCATGCAGTTTTCCTAAGTGTTATCAATGCATTAGCTGAGCAAGTTGGATTTATTCTCTTTAAAATAGTAATTTTAGTAATTGGCAATATCTTTGTTCTAGCTCTTGAAGGTTTATTAGTTTTTGTTCAAACTTTAAGATTACATTTTTATGAATTCTTCAGTAAATTCTATGAAGGAAGTGGAATTCAACATAAACCAATTTTTGTTTTCAATAAAGAAATGGATTTGAGTAAATATGGCAATTGAAGGATATGTATTAGGAATAATTGGAATCGCAGGAACTATGCTAACAATACTGGGAGCTGGTATTCCACTATCAAAGGGAGTTCAAGCAGCTGCTGCAGCAGTTGCAGAGAAAGAGAAGTTAAATATTTTCATATTGATCTATCTAGCTTTGGCTGAAGCTTTGGCTATATATGGACTCTTAATAGCTTTCGTAATGTATACGAAGCTTCAACCTTATCTTGATGGTACTTTAGAATTAGCAGATTTCAGTTTGATATACGGTTGGATATTCATAGCAGCAATGTTCATTATGGTTGTATCTAATCTAGGAGCGGCAATTTCACTAGCTAAAGGAGAACCAGCAGCAATAGGATCAATAACAGCAAACGCAGATGTATTCACATCAAACCTAATTTATTTAGGTCTTGGTGAAGCTTTAGCAATTTATGGATTATTAATAGCATTCATACTCCTAAATATTGTTGTTTGACGTGGTTTAACTAAACAAGGTTTACAATTAATTCCCTGGTTCTTTCAATGGGGAACTTATACTCCTTAAGATATAACAATTTATTCAAATCCTGAATCTGAGCTTCATATTGTTTAAGATAGCTGAGGATACTTAGAATTCCAAAGTCACAATAGAAAACCTTTCTTACAAATTCTAATTCTCTCGCTCTCAAAGCAATCTCTATATGTAAAAACATTTCATCTTCCTCATACCGCTCTATACCTTCAGTTAGCTTAATTTGATCTAAGGATTTGAGAATTTTTAAATCATTGTTTAAACTTCGTTCATTAGCAAGGGATACTATCTGCCGTCTGAATGGTATATCTTTTGGTAAAGAGATTAGCTCTAAAGCTTCATCTATATCAACTTCCACAAAATCAGCTTTTATTATTACAAGGAGAACATTTGTTATCATCTCTTGATGAACAAAGCTTAATGCCCCCTTTCTTTGATTTCTAGGAAGTTTTTGAGCTTCTTCTAACATCAAATTCAAATAGTGGACATTTAAAGCAAACTCAATTGGCCAAATATCACCTACTTTACTATAAATTATTTCAGATACTTCTATTGCCTTCTTATACTCTGTTAGTTTCATTTTTTCCAGAAAAACGCCTAGATCTTCACTCTGGAGAAGCTTTGCTATAAAAGAAGTTCTTCCAAGCATTTCTTGAGCTCGTAAATTAATAATTTCTCTTAGATCGACTTGAGCTTTTGAGTAGAGATATCTAATAACCCTCTGAAGATTCATTACCTCAAATTTAATCATATATGCTTCAAGAAACTCTTTCCCCCATTTAGGCATGTGTCGAAGTATAAAATCATATTGATCCAATAATTGTCTTGTTAGAATACGTTCTATCTCATGAGATTGATAAGATGGTTGTAACCTAAGAATTTCGCCAATTTCAAAAGAAGTCAAATCATTTATGAAGGCTTCATAAGGTTTATTTATTAAGTTTTCAAAGTCTTCAATAGAAAGAAGTTTAGAATGTAGACCTCTTACATAACTTGTAAGAAAAGATATGTCTGGTGAAATATTTGCCATCTAAAGAACAAGAAATAATAGAACAAATAAAGATTGCTGAACAACAAGCAGACCAAATTGTATCAGAAGCTAAAAATGAATCATCTTTTTTAATTGAAAAAGCTCGAAGTGATAGAGTAAGAAAGTTGGAAAAAGCAAAAAATGAAGCGAGAGAGATACTCAAAAAGAAAATTGATGAAGCAAGAGATACAAAACAGTTCGAGCATTTAATAATCGAAGCTGAAAAAGAATCTGCAAAATTAATAGAAACAAATAAAGATAAAATTTCAAGAGTTGCTAAAGAAGTTGCAAAATTCATACTAGACATCTATGAATAGTTTCTTTTTATTTATCAACTAATTCAAAATCATCAGTCTCTTCGAATTCTATTTCTTCAAATTCAACTTCTTCTATCTCTTCTAATGTTTCCTCTTTTAAATCTTCTAGGTGGTCTTCTACCATTTCTATTAGCTCTAATATTTCATCAACGATAAATGGTGTGTCCAACTCCCCTTCTTCTGAATAGCCCCAAGTTACTCCAAAACAGGGAATTTTTAACATTTCAGAAACATAAACATCATTTGGTAAATCACCAACAAAAATCCCTCTAGCGATTGCATCTGGGTCGAAGTTGTGAACAATTAACTCAAATTTGTCATCTCCAGCTAAGAGCTGGTCAAAAGGATTATCTTTACCAAAAAGTTTCTCCATCAGGACATTGGAAGCAGTTTCATCTTCCATCAGTGGATTCTGTGTAACCAAAATGAGTGAAATATTTTCATCTAATTCTTTGATCTTAAACAAAGTTTCTTGTATTTCAGGATATAATTCAACTATTTCCATGAATTTTTTTTTCTGAAGAGAGGCTATTTTGTTTTTCTTAATCAAGAGTTTAATAGGGTTTACTGGATATTTGAAAAACATAGACATACTTTGTCCTTTTCTGGATGCATCTTTGTACATCTGTTTAATTTTGGTGCTAGGGAAATCTTTTCCAAAAGCTTCTTTGAAAACTTGACGAGTTACTTCTAGAGTATCAACTAAAGTTCCTCCAAAATCGAAAAAAATAGGAATAGAATCGCTCATGGTTTTTAAATATACTATCCCCTTTTAAATAA
>JAGLXK010000098.1 GCA_023132955.1 Candidatus Heimdallarchaeota archaeon | reverse complement strand
AGCTTCCACTTTGGGATTTTCATCATTAAGTGTCCAAATATTTGCGTTCTTAATAATTAAATCTGCAAATAATTCCATACTCATGAGCTATAATTTGTCCTTATTTTTTTAATCTTGTTATTCATTAAATTGATTATCAAAAACAAGAAAATAATATATAGCTGTTTTTCTCATCTCACATGTTAACGATGTCGAAAGTTGCAGTTGTGTATACTGATAATAGAGAAGAAGGAACTTATCAAGTAATAGACTTATTAGGAATCAACCCTGTTAAAGGAAAAAAAGTTATTCTAAAACCCAATTTTAACACAGCTGATCCTCCTCCAGCTTCTACATCTATAGTTGTTCTAAAATCAATAATCACCAAACTTTACGATATGAAAGCCAAAACCATTACTGTAGCTGAACGAAGTGGACCTGTTGACACACATGATTGCATGAAGCAAAAGGGTTTATTTGAATTAGCAGAAGAATTAAAATTTCAAGTAGTAAATTTAGCTGAGATTCCATTAGAAGAGTATGTACACATTATTCCTAAAGATAGTCATTGGAAAAATGGTTTCTTGTTTGCAAAAATCTATCAAGAAGCAGAATGTATTGTTGAAACATGTTGCTTGAAAACACATCAATATGGGGGGCATTTTACATTTAGTTTGAAGAACGCTACTGGTTTAGTTCCAAGAAGGAATCTAAATGGAACCGCACACATGCGGGAAATGCATAGTTCTCCACACACAAGAAAAATGATAGCAGAAATAAACACAGCATTTACTCCAGACTTAATTATACTGGATGGAGTTTCTGCTTTTGTTGATGGTGGACCAGCTAAAGGTACTATGAAAGAAGCTAATGTAATGTTAGCTTCTACAGATCGAGTAGCTATTGATGCTGTAGGAGTTGCAATCTTAAGAATACTAGGTACAACACCTGAAGTTTCTAGAGGCGACATTTTCCAACAAGAACAAATAGCGAGAGCTGTAGAACTAAAGCTTGGGATTCAGACAGCAGCTGAAATTGAACTTGTAGCTAACTCCAAAGAAGCAAATGAGCTAGCAGAAAAAATATATGCTGAGCTTCTGCAGAGAAAATGAATCTTTTATAGTTCATCTAGCTTGTAATCAAAATACCTATTAGACTGAGTTGATTTAATGCCTGCCCTAGAAACTGAACTTTCCCCTCCTACTGAAATCCAAATGAACATCAAAGCTCTTCTTAAAGCTCCTGAAACGAGGGAAGTAATAGCTTTTTTCACATCACAGTTTCTCAGTTTTGCAGTATTTATGTCAATAAGACAACTATTTCCACTTTACATTCAAGAAAGAGTTTCTTTTCAAATGATGAATTATGCATTCTTCATGTCGTTTGATAACTTCTTTCCCAATGAATTGAACGATTTTACATCAGGAATTGAAACAGAAGTATTAATTCGGTGGGGGATTATAGCTACAGCTTATACATTTGCGGGT
>JAGLXK010000097.1 GCA_023132955.1 Candidatus Heimdallarchaeota archaeon | reverse complement strand
GTTAGCTATACACAACCGCAACCAGTCTATTCTGCTTATCAACAAAAACTACAGATTGATTTCAATCGAATTCTAAGAAACCTAAGAATAACTGATGATTCAATTGTTGATAGAGCATTAAATGGAATACAAATGAAAATTCCTGTTGATAATCCATACTCTCTTTTTTCAGATATTAAGATAATCCAACATCGGAATAATGCTATTAAGATCTATGCAACCTTATCTAAAGTAATACCTTCCGATTTGGAAGTAAAGAATAAGCAAAAGGTTTTTTCATCAGGTGTAAATGAGATCCGCGTTCCTAAACTTGCTAGTGTGTATTCTATATCTACTGAAAAGGGAGAAATGTGGGCAAGCATTCTTGCTATAAATAAATCTGTAGATCATCTTTTCTCTTTACAAAATGAATTGGAATATTTCTATCTAAAAGAAGATTATTTTGAAGCAGTAGTTTATTCTGAAGCCGGAGTTCTCAGTGTTCTGAATTTTATCAAGTTTTTACATTTCAATATTAAGAATCTCTTTGTCGATATTAAGGAGTATGATGTAGAGCAATTGAAGTGTTACAATTGTGGGGATCCTTTTGATCCATTGGAGGAGGAATGCGATAAATGTTCAGCACCACGACCTCGATGCTTAATCTGCTACCAAGATTTGAAACCTTCAGAAAAACAAGAGGTTGTTCAATTACCATGCTGTGAGATATATGCCCACAAAAATCACATCTTAGCATGGTTAAAGAAGAATAAAAGATGTCCAAACTGTCATGAAGACATAAGTCATTGGGCAAAAAAACTTATGCTTTGATAATAAAATTTGAATTTAAGAAAAAGGTGGGAATAATTGATGTGGGACCTAGATCAAACCATTTTAGGAGTAATACTTGCTGTTGTTTCTGTAATTGTTCTGGTCCTTTTTGCCCTATTTTACCATTTCAGATATAGAAGAAGAAAGCAACTGCATTACAAAGATACCGTAAAAAAGAAATTCTTTAAAAAAAGTCTCAGTATGAAGGAAATACTTAGCTATTTTTCGAATAATTGGGATTTATCCGGAAAACTTGTAGAAGATGTTTACACAGATAGATATGAACATGCAGATGAAGCGTATATTTTCAACATTGAAGAATCGCATAAACTCTCTTCCTTTTCTAAAATAAGATTAACAGTTGAAGATAGAAAATATATTAGATTTCGAGCTAGTTGGAGAGAATCTATACCGTATTCTATAGATATTAGAGCTAAAAAAAGCAATATTGAATGGTATTTGTTAGGAATAGAAATACCAGTAATGAGTAAAGTGTACAGAATTTTTACTCAATACCCAAATATTTGGAAAAAGATTTTCAAGGATAATATTATTGTAGATCGATTCTTAGATATTCATAAAGATATTGTGTTCATCTTTATAAGAGAAGAATATGTGGAGTTACTTGTTCTTAATGAAAGAGTCGCTATTGATCTTATTTCAACAGTTCTTCTTGTTGAAAAAGCTATACGTTCTCCCAATTTAGAAACTAAAGCAATTAGGGTTGAAAAACTTAGATGCTATAATTGCGGGGATTTCATCGATCCTACTGAAGAATATTGCGATAAATGTAATTCCCCAAGACCAATTTGCATAGTTTGTCATTCAGATCTACGAATTGCAGAAAAGAAGGAAATTGTTACTTTACCTTGTTGTGGAGTATATGCTCATAGATCTCATTTAAAGATATGGTTGAAAATAAAATCACAATGTCCAAATTGCCAAGCAGATATTTCAGATTGGTAAGAGGAGCTTAAAGAATTCTCAATCTAGATATGGAATGACGCATAAAAAGACAAGATTTTCCTTACCTGTATTCTTATATCCATGAGGTTC
>JAGLXK010000096.1 GCA_023132955.1 Candidatus Heimdallarchaeota archaeon | reverse complement strand
AAAGCATTCTATGCTAATTTTGATGTAATGCAACATAATAGTTAGAGACATTATATACAACCAAAAAACCCTAATTGCGTAATTTTAACTTAAGAGGTTCACTAGTCTTACTCACTTTTGCAATATAATGAAAAGAAAATCTGTTCGCATGTCAACAAGGTCTCTTTTTAGATTGAGCCCCTTATAGAAAAGTAACCTTAATGCAAGGATATATTCAATCAAACACAAAAATTTTTTTATAAAAATCTCAATAAAAGGTTAACCCTTTTTAACTGACAATAGCATGGAAAGGGGGTATAATCGAGGTATTACTGATTGGCTTCCTTTCGAAGTATCAAAGGCATCAATGAAAAGAGCAGTGGATAATGAAAACCTCGAAGCGATGTTTGAAGGAATGAGTCTATAGATTATTCACATATTTTTTCATTACATAGGGGGATGTCATAGCTGAGAGTAACGCACCGTAATTGAGGTTGAACTCCACTTCTTTTCCCACAGTTAAATCAATCTCCTTTGCATCAACTATGATATGGTCACTGCTCGTCCCAAGGATGTTAATCGCCGATCTGGGAGTTAGTCCGGAAACTAGAACATCCTGTAATCCAACTCCAAGTATAGCTCTTCTTATTTGTCCATAATCTTGAAATTTGGGGATATTTCCAAATGCGTCTTGACAAACCTCTCCATAAGGTACAGATGGCTTTATTTTCGATTCAATGACCTCTGCAACCAGTGTAAATGCATCTGTGAATAACCCTGAGATGGGTTTTCTATAGAGAGTTTCACGCCCCAAATAGATCGATTCACCTAGTCTTAAGTTATTAATCCTTCCAACATCATCTGTGGACATGAACCAGTTATAATTGGCTGAGTTCCCACCTGAAACAAACTCCAATGTCAGGCTGAACCCCTCTTCAACTTCTCTAGCGAGTGAGGACAAATATCTCATTTTCTCCTCGTCCGGTTTAATTCCTCCAAAGCAGGCTAGATTTGCTCCTATGCCTGAAAGCTCAATCCCTTCCAGCTCTAATACCTCTCTTACGATATCCTCTAAATCCGAAGGCATTAACCCCTCTCTTAGATCACCCAACTCTACCATTAAAATTATTTTATGTGTGGTATTGTTTTTCACGGCAAACCTTGAGAGGCTTTTGACTACTGATAACTCCGAATTAAGACTAATGTCAGCATACTTTACTACTGATTCAGCTTGGCTTGGGATGGGTGTTCTTAATAGGAAAAACTGTGCCTGTATGCCTGCCTTACGCATCCTCCTGATATTGGCTATCCTTGAATCAGCAAGAGTATTTATTCCACTTTTTATCAAGACATCAGCGATCTTGGGGTCTCCGCAAACCACCTTTGTGACGCCAATTACAGCGATGTTTTTTGAACTGTATAGTTCCTTCAACTTTTTGGCATTATGTGCAATTTTTGCAAGGTCTATCTCTATCCTAGGTGTTATCATACCCGTCACTCTATCTTAGATCATACCTCTTTATAGCAGCCAGGACTATTTCATCAAGTAATTCTTTGCTATGTTTTCCTTCTGTAACGGCCATAAATCCCATATAGCTATGAGGTTTTTCTACTGGCGTGCACATCAGACCTGCAAAAGTATTTCCTTCAAGCAGTAAGGGTCCGTCCTCCGTTAATATAATATCTATCCTTCCATAATCCTTAAAACCTAATACTTTGTAAGCTTTAATTGCTAGCAATTGCATCTCTAATGTTTCTTCTTTTGTTAGTTTTGCAGGGCAGAAAAAACGATCATTATCCATTTCTTTCTGCTCATATGTCAATGTGACTTCTCCTTCATTAAAAACTATCTCCAAAGGTGGGAGTGCCCTTATATCTTCATCATTACCTAAAATACCGAATGTTATTTCCCTTCCTTTCAAGAATCTCTCAATCAAGACTGGCTGTCCTATTGTCTTATATCTTTCTAGGACACCTTTTACTAGCTGATCATAGTTTTCAACAACAGAGTCCTCATTTATTCCAGCACTACCTCTTCCTGCTACAGGTTTTATAAAAAGTGGATAATCAAAAGGTGGATTTCCCTTAAAGATCTGACAATCTGCTTCTGTTCTTGCTACACGGAAAGATGATGTTGGCAAACCTGCATGCTGCCATATCTTTTTTGTAAGTGATTTGTCTGTTGCAATTGCTATTGCGAAAGTATCAGAGCCAACATAAGGTATCTCAATCTCTTCTAATATCGCAGCTTCCACCATACTGGAAACGTTAAATACAAGGTCAGCGTTTGCTTTTCTTAAATCATTAATAAAATCCGGACCCCAATCTATTGTACAAACGTCATATCCCGAATCAATCAAAGCTTGTCGGTGATGTGCTACCTCTTTGAATGTTTCGTCAACAACCTTATTAGAAACTGAAAATTTTTCCTGTAATTCAAAATTACCCCTTTTTTTGTTCAGCAATCCTATGTTAAAACGTCTTATTTTTGTTGAATCTCTGCTCAATATGGGACATCCTCTCTTTTGGAGATAGTGTTATTCATTATCATAAATATCATCGAAACAGAATATAAGCAGCTTAACAAACATTTTTTCGAAAACATTTTACTAAACTAATAGTAAATATAAGTGTCTCAATAAAAAATTATGCATTTCAGAGTATAAGATTAAACATTATGACGAATCATATATTGAAAAACAAGTAGAAATTGGCAATTATTTTGCTCAAAAAGGATCACTTATTGTCAATCCTCTGTTGAACAAGTAAAACAAGCGTAAAACACTGGTAGAACTTATTTAGCAGCAATCTGCCACATCCAAGAAGGTGACCTTAATGCAAGGTTCATT
>JAGLXK010000095.1 GCA_023132955.1 Candidatus Heimdallarchaeota archaeon | reverse complement strand
TTTCCTCATAATGAAACCAATGTTTCTCTAAATGATCTTTATACTATGCTAACTGTTGAACCTGGGGGTTTAGTAATTACAGATTATCAACTTTCAATAATTAGGTCACTTATTAACGAAATCAGAGATCCAAGTATTTCAACAGATACATCTGTAAATGACAAAAAAGGTTTACAAGAATTGTTCACTTGTAATAGAGTGATAAATTTCAGCTCTCAAGGATACAAAATTCAACGTTTGTTCATCTACTCTTTTCTATTACAACTTTCAACTTATGATCAAATATCTAAAGATGATGAAGAAATAATAATTTATATTGATGATGCAGAACTCTTTTTCTCTCGCAATACAGATAAATCAATTCTGGCTCATATAATCAAGAAATTAGAAAATAGTAGATTTAAGGTAGTTTTATCAACACCATATCCATCTCATTTAGCTTCCCAAATATTCGATCTGACTTATAATCGAATCATAGGGAACTTGAAATCTGCCAGATGTGTGAGGTTAATTTCAGACTCACATGGTTTTGGAATAAATCAGGTAGATTTTATAAGGAGACTTCCAAAGAACAAATTTATGTTGTTAAGAGAAGATTTAACGGAAAAACCTTTGTTACTTCAAATGCTCCCAGAAGACATTGAAAGACACGAGAATCAGCCGATTCATAGAAGAGTAAGAAAAGAAACAGAACAAAGTAGAATATCAGAAAAAGATAGTGAAAAGATTCGTCTAAATTATGAGGATTTTGCTCAACTACATCCAATAATGATAGATATTCTTGCAAAACTTTCTTCCAAAGTTAATAGAGGAATCAACACAGAATCCATTGTAAATATCTTTCCTAAATGGTCAAAAAATGAGGTAAAAGAAGCTATTTCGGCTTTAGAGATGTTCGGATATATCTTCTTTGAAACTGTAGACTCCAAAGGAAGAAAAAATGAATATTGGACGAAAATCACACCTAGAGGAAAGAAGTTTCTGGACAAACTTAAGTTTTCTAAATTAGTTGATTCCAGTAATAAAGAAGTAGATCCTAGTGATGCAGAAAAAAATGAAGTATCTGAGAGGATGGAGGAATTCATTGAATCACCAACTGTTATTCAAAGACAGGATCAAGAAGCAGGATCAATTATTATCAAGAAATTGAAAGTTATTAGAAAAATTATTCGAGAAACTAGAGATTCAACAGATATCCCCTACAATAAATTAGAAATATTAAATTCATTCTTAATTCAAGTTGAACCATTACTTTCTGGAGATTATTCAGGAGAGAAGGATAAGCTTCAGAAGTTCTTAGATTCTTTACAAAACCTGCTA
>JAGLXK010000094.1 GCA_023132955.1 Candidatus Heimdallarchaeota archaeon | reverse complement strand
CGATTACATTAATACAATAATCAGCGTCAAACTTCTCTAATTTATGAAGATGGTAAGCTATATCCCTAGAAGGATAAAGAGCAATACCCTCAGAATTAACTAAAATTAAATCAGGTATTTCATAGTTAATATTATACTTTTCCTTAAATCCTAGTAGAGAAGCTATCTTATCATTTTCAAGCAAAAGAGCTTGACCATCATGTCGTAGAAATTCGTTCTTATCCAGTTGAGCAAGTATTTTTCCTACTTCTCCTCCCCAAGAAACATCAGATTCCCAATCAAAATCATCATGGTAGATATTATAGAGATTCAAAGTTTCTGTATGTCCAGAAAGTGTATTTTGTGTTACTTCCCTAAATTTGTCTACTATTTCTTCATCTTCTCCAGCAAGATAATCAACAAGATATTTGTTTGCCAAATCATCCAAATCTTCAATATTTAGAACGAGAAGATTCTTCAGCTGTAGATATAATTCAGAGAGTTTTTCTTTCAATGAATTTTGAACACGTAATAACTTCAGCAACTGTTTAAGCAACCTCTCTTTCTGTTGTTGATCAACACTGGAAGTGTCAAGCTTAGCTTGATAATATTCTAATTCAGCATCACTTAACTCATATGATGAAGATTCTATACCAGGTATCAGAGATAATGATTCAAATTCACTTTTAATTTGGTAAATTTCTAGAAATGTGTTCATTAAAGCATAGATTTTTCCTATCCAAATGTCAATTTTAGTATCAGGTTTAACTCCATCATTGTTCAACAGGAAATATCCTATAATAACTGGGGCAATTTGACGACCCAAATCATTAACATAATATCGAAAATTAACTTTAGCTCCCAGAAATCTATAAAGTCGTCCAATAACATCACCTAATATAGAATTTCGTATGTTACCAATATGGAGCGGGCTGATTGGATTAGCAGAAGTATGTTCAACTATAATCCGTTCCTTTTCTTTCAAATTGCTTTTTCCATATTTATCTAAAGAGATTATTTCAGAAAGAATTAATTTTGCGAATTCATTTTGATTGATGAAGAGGTTTAGAAACCCACCTTTCAGCTCAAATCTATCAATGATACTCGTCAAAGAGAAATTTGCAATTAGTTCTTTCCCTATGTCCTGTGGTGTTAGAGAGGTTTCTTTGGCAACATTAAAAAGTGGAAAACTAAGATCCCCCAAATTTGAAGAATGTGGTTTAGACCACACTAGCTCAGTAGTAATATCGTGCTTATCTTGAAGAATCTCTTGCAGTTGGTCTTTTATGGAATCATAAATACGAGAATACATGTGAATTACTCCTAGGTTGGTGCAAACTATCTGGGTACTACTTTTACAAATTTCTTTAAAAAATACTTAAACTTTCCCTCCTTCGGTTGTTTTACATAAACTT
>JAGLXK010000093.1 GCA_023132955.1 Candidatus Heimdallarchaeota archaeon | reverse complement strand
GATTTGGTTGTGACTTCCACCATAACGCTAATGTCTACATTGTCAAAAACAATTATTTTCCTCCCACCTTTTCTAAAAGAGTTGAGTTTAGGATTTTCTTTAACTGCTTTACTAATGCACTTAGCTACCCAAGCAGTAAAGGAGACTTTGTAATCATCTTTTTCTTTGATCTGATTAATCCTTTTTCTAGCATCTGTTACATCAACTTCAACTAATCCTTGAATTCTAGGGAATTTAGCTGCAACATCATTGAAATCAGCTAAAATTCTTCGAGCTACTGAGAATTTTCTGACAGTATGATTAGTCTTCTTTTTTGTCATTGTTAGACTATATTAAGCTGTAATTGATAAAATTTTTGTGCATCAAAAAAAAGAAAACTTTAGTTAATTCCAAAGAATCTTTTTGCATTATCTAATACTTAATAGTAAAGTTTTGTTGTTTCTTTTCATTAACATAAGTAATTGCAGAGTGAATTCTTTGACCATCACTTGCTTAATTGCATAACGAAATTTAGAATTGCTGTATTAACCTTATCTGGACGTTCTGATTGAGCTAAATGAGCTCTCCATTCCTCGCCTTTTTGCTGAAGAGAATCGAAATAAAGTCTTGACAAATTTTTAGAATTTTCCTCAAATATCTTCGTTTCAGAGAATGGAATAATTGGATCATCCTTACTCCAAATTAATAATAAAGGGATAGTGTGTAGTTCAGTTTCTTTTTTGAAAAGATGAGAACCTACTGGAGAGATTAAAACTAATCCCAGAGTCTTTGAAAGGTTAGTAAGAGCAAGGTTCATTGCAATTCTAGCTCCATACGATCTTCCAATAAGAACAAGTTGCTTTGCTTTAAATTTTGAACCAATAAAAGCATTGAGGATTTTTACTTGATCCTTTATTGAGACTCGTTCATTTTCAATTATTGTTTTAGCTCCTGGTATAGAATCACCATGTCCTAAGAGTGAAACTGAAACTGAAAGGAAATCTTGTCCTAGTGTGTCTATATTCTTTGAAAAAGCGAAAGCGTTCTGTAGCTGACGATGAGCACCATGAATCATCAACAAAGATATCTTTGATGGTTTTTTTGGAGATGTTATTATGAACTGTAATTTTTGCTTTCCATAATCAAAGAACTGTTCTTCCATATATCTGAAGTACTGGTTAATATTCTTGAATTTTATGCTGAAATTCGCCATGAAATGTAATTCTGATTCTTTACATGCGAGGATTGTTTCAAAAAATATCTATAGATTTGCTAGTTTTAAATTGAAATCTATTGAAATTTATTCTCTTACTGGACTCTCTAAAAGAGAGACTCTTTTCTTTTCACAATCAATTTCTAGTGTGCAACCTAAGGGCATAATGAACTGAGGATCTGTATGACCAAAATCCATATTGGTTACAATTGGTAAATCTGAATATCCAAACTCCTTTTTTACCACATTAAGGATAATTTCATCCAATTTCTTTTTCTCTTCTATAGAATAATCTCTTGCTCTTCCAAAAAGTATACCCTTTACTTCTTCAAATATCCCTTGTACACCATAATTTCGTAACATATATTTCACATTATCTGGAGATGGTTTCTCTTCTGATGTTTCGAAGAATAATATTTTTCCATCCCAAAATTCTTTCACTGGCCAATAATCAGTTCCTTTCATAAACTCTAAAACTTCAATGCATCCTCCAAACAGTTCCCCATCTACCTTTGATGTTCCTTGAAGCCAACTCCATTGTAAGTATTCAAATTTCTTCTCATGAACTTTACCAGTATTCCCTTCTTCTGCCCAATCAGGATATCCATCCACATATTCCTTGTAGGGTTTATACACATAATTGTCATTAGTGTTGAAGAGCATATCTTCTACATGTTTTATTGCACTTGGGAATTCTCTCATTTGACTGAATCCCGCCATGATGCTTGGGCCATTAAACGTGACCAATCCTTGTTGGTTAGCATACGTCAATAATATTGATGTGTCTGAATATCCCATAACTATCTTGGGGTTTGATTTAATTGCATCTGCATCCAGATATGGTAGAGTTCGTACAGAATCATCACCACCTATTGATGCAAAAATAGCTGACACTTCCTCATCTAAAAACGCTTCATTCACATCATTTGCCCTTATTTCAGGATTGATGTAAAGATATTTTGCATTTGCTTTTGTAGTTGGGAACTCCTTTATTTGAAGGTCCATCTCCTTTAGCAAAAGTAACCCTGCTTCATAGATATGAGGAAAAGTATTTGGTCCACCCCATGAGGAAGATATGATTCCTACAGTATCTCCTTTCTGAAGTTTTTTTGGCTTGATAAATTTCATTTCTGTTCCTCTATTTTTTCATCGATTTCTGATCATTTTTACTAACCCACAGTTTGGGCATTGAAATTTAGTTTGTTTATGAAATCCCCCCTTTCGTTTCACTTGCTTCATACCTACTCTCTTCTTCTGAGTTTTTCGACAACGAGGACATTCCATGATTGTTCACTAATTTTAGAATAATTGGTGTTTAAAAATGCTTAGCAGCAGAGATACATAAACTTCTTATTCTTTTAGTCTTTTTAAATTCTGGAGATTCTTATGAAAGAAGATTTAGAAGCTAAATACGCTATTAACATGGAAATAATTTTCAAGCCTCTTGAATTAATTGATATTCCAAAATTAATTGAGGAGAGTAAGAAGAAATGGCAAAACTATTCTCTCTGCAGAGTAAATGATTCAGTTGTAAGATTAGGCGTATTAGAGGGAGAATTTCACTGGCACAAGCATGATGATGGGGATGAATTCTTCTATGTAATTGATGGAAAACTGTTCATAGATTTAGAGAATCAAACTGTAGAACTCAATCCTATGGAAGGATTTGTCATTCCTCGAAGAATATTGCACCAAACCAGGGCTCCTACTCGGACAGTTATCATGATGGTTGAAAATATTACTGTAAAACCAACAGGTGATTAATCTATCAAGAAATTAGAAAAAAAGGAGAAGGTTTTACTCCTCATTCGTAAATTAAATATCAATATTGTCAATGAAATAGTACGCAAGTATCATTGCAAAGACTGTTACTTTTTGGAAAACAGGTCCTAAGAAAGCAGCACCAACATTTAGCTGATCTAAAGCGAAGATTACAAAATATCCAACTAGAATAACAAGCACTATTACAGATAGGATCACATCCCATATGGCATCTCCTTTGCCAACATTGGACCATCCTTTGATGTGTTTTCTAACTGTACTTGATATCTG
>JAGLXK010000092.1 GCA_023132955.1 Candidatus Heimdallarchaeota archaeon | reverse complement strand
TCTCTTTTCTGGTGATAGAACTGACTCAAATGGATTAACGACTGTTTTGTATTTGGACACTACCGAAGTAGAAATTAACATTAACCGTATTTATCAGGATTCTTATGAACACTCTCTTTCTAAATCATTTTCCTATCCTCAAAACTTCATTGGTCCAATGAGTATTACTATCTCATGTGAAGGTAAAACTTCGAATATCCTTAATTCTGGCACTATACAAATATTAAGTTCCTCAACAATTAATCCAATTACAATTCCTGTTCTTGATAAGAATTCAACCCCCCTTCCTTGTAATCCAGGTCAAATAGGTTATTATGGAGATCTTTCAGGTGTCAGAAGTGATTATGTTGAAACAGCTGCTTATTCTATTAATGGCTCCACCACTTTAAACGTCACTCTCTCTTTCGATACAAATTCCTTTGGTGCCCTTTCTCGATATTTAGAAGTAAAAATAAATAACACAATCATCGCTACTACAAGCTTCTCTAAAGTTCCTTTCGTTATTGTCTCTTTTTCTATTCCGTTAGAGCAGGGGACGAACATAATCCGTTTCTATTTCTGTGTTAACCTAGGTGTCGACGAGATATGGTTTACTAATATAGCTTTGTTTGGAAAACTCCAACTTCTCGAAGACGAAATTCCAGAAGAGTCTTTTGATTGGTTTTCTTGCAATGGTCCTTCAGTAAATCATTCCTTTAATTTATCATCACTAAAACCCTTTTCTAACATTAATGAGCAGAATTTACTCATCTTGTTATTTTATGATTATATAGGTTCAGCAATCTTACCTATTTTAAATTGTCAAATTCTTTCGGATTCCGATATCATTTACTCAGGAACTATTCATTTCAGCTATCCTGAGATTATTATTGATACCTACACTGTAAATTACTCCTCTAATCTTGCTCTTCGTGTCTATGGAACAGCAACGGGAGAGGGCGTTTTTTACCTACTCAACACCTGTACTATTGAAATAGAGCCCGTTCCTATACTTGATGAAAATAGCACTCTAGAGAAAAACGTAGTTTCCTCAAAAACTTATGAAACACCTACTTTCGGAGATTTACCAGTTAAATTTATAGATGTTTTCTATTTTGATTCTCCTTCAGCTACTTTCAATCTTTCATTCTCCTTAAATCTATACAATGAGTTTTACTCGCCTGTTGATCGATTCATTCTACGAATTAAAATAAATAATAATCAGGTTTTCTATCAATCTCTTAACGACAAACAAACGCTCAATGATAAAGTAATCATAGAAATTAACCAAGGTTATCAAGAAATAGAAATCATATTATCAATCTATGGTGAAGGTTTAGTAGTTACAATCGAAAATCTTAGTTACATTCTTACAGCTGCTCTTGAGGAAGTTGCCGCACCGACGAACCCCTTCGAACTTCCTAACCCAAGCAGTGACTCAAAACCTTTCAAACCTTCAGTAACAACTTTGATGAGCATTAGTCTCCTTCTAGATGCAATAGCATTATTTATTCTAATAAGGCATTTAGACAAGAAAAACAAAAGAACAAACAGGAATGCTCAAGTAAAACTTGATGAAGAAGAATATGAACTTCTATTCAATGGAGGATATGTAAAAACAGAGCGGTTCTTTAATTTCAGTATTTTAGGTAACATGAGAAAAGTATTACTGGTATCTACAACTGTTTTCGTAATCTTGAAGAACGTAGGATTCCTTTTGATTCTTAGGAGAATAGTTTCAATAGCTAGCAGTGAAAATACTGAGTTTGAATTTGTTATCTTGGGTAAAATCTCGTTCAATGTTTTTACAACAGTTCTCTTTGCTTCTACTTTCTTCTGGTTTTCAGTAGTGGTCAACTCTTCTACAAATACCTTTTACAAGGATCTTCATAGCAAAAACAAGTTCCTTTTCAGGTATGTAAAATATGTTTTCTTTATATCGGGTTGGTTTTTATTCAGCTATCTGAAGAAGAATTATGCAGGAAAGCTATTTCCGTGGTCAATTACTATTTCTGGATTATTTTTCATACTGTTTATAGGATATATGAGATTTGGAAAGCAAAAAAAGGAACAAAGCGAGCCTTCACTTGCAGAGTTTTTCACAAATCAAGGAGTAGTCCTCAGAAAAATTAAGCAGAGTAAACTACTAGAAAATCATAGGAAAGAGGTAAAAATCACTGTAGAAAAAGACACTATTAACAACATTAAGAAGCAAGATGAAGAGTTGTTCTGTTACTTCTGTGATGCTTTACTTGAGAAGGTTGAAGATGGAGGACCTCTTATTTGTTTAAACTGTGGAAAGAAAACAAGAAAGTGCGAGATATGTATGAAGTATATGGTGGCAAAAGAGGAGCTAGTACAGATAATAGATTGTGGGCATGTATTTCATAAGGATCATCTAATGGAGTGGATAAGAGTTAAGAAAATCTGTCCAATATGCAAAGAAAAAATAAATGATAATTTTGCATCATTACCTTATTAGTTTGTTGTATTGTGATTTTATATATCAGTTATCTATTTATTATACCTTGAATAATAATTGGATGTTATTTAATGGACCTTCATATATCCTGGCCAAATTGGCAACATACACTCTGTGATTCAGAAGATCAGTATAGTTGGGAGTTCTACCAAGTTAAAGTACAGCGTGAAATTTATTTAAGAGAGGATAGAGAAGAAGATTTTAAGGAATTATATTGTCCGAAATGTCTAGATTTGTTCTTGAACTTGATAACTTTAAGCTCTGATGAAAGAAGAGAAGCAAGGAATAAAAAATGGGAGGAAGAGATCAATAAAAAGAATATTGAATACAATGTTTCTCTCAAGGATTTTGAATTGTATAGGCTTGAAATGATACCTCAGAAGTACGAGAGGTTTAGAATTGTTAAATCACTAGAAAAACAATACAAAATTGACGAAATTAAAGATGTAGACAACATCACGAAATATCTTTACCAGGAAGGATCACTTTGCTTTACAAATGGAACATATCTAGCAAGTATTTTAACGATCGGTTCTGCAATCGAACATTTCATTCATCATTCACTAAATCCTAGATTGAAATACAAAGATTATTTTTTGAGAAAAGTTTTCGATGATGCTGTCGATAAGAATATAATTACAAACTCATTAAAAGAGGAAATACTTGAGTTTAGAAGAGTTATTCGGAATCAGGTAGCACACCCAAGAAGCCCCTCGTTTAATACTTTAGGAATGATCTATAAAGAAGCTGAAGGACATTGGGAATCTCTTGACAGAAAACCTATCTACACAGGACCAAGAATAAAAGCTTTGGAAGGAATAGAAATTTTTTGTAAAACTGTCAGTTATTATATTTACAAGGCGAAAGGGAAAATTAAATAATACATGTATAATACATTTATGATTCAAACAGAATCACCTTCTATTTTTTTCTTAGTTTAATAATGAAAGTACATATGATATTCTTAGTTACACTATGTCCTCTCAAGCAAAGCAAACATTAGTCACTCGCACTTATCAAATGGGTGTCAGGTTTGAAGGCACTAGAGAGGATCGTAGGAAAGATGAAAAAGAAGCTAACCAACGAATAAAAGGTTTGCAAGTTCAACAAGAAGATATCATCCGCGATAAGAAAGCTATCAATGCAGCAATGGTATTAGCAAGAACAGATCCTAATTTGAGTGCAAAGATGGGTGCTTCTTCTATTTCTAAAATTACTAGAAATTCTAGGAACATAACACGAAGTGCTTATTATTGGCTCTTTGTTGCAGCTAA
>JAGLXK010000091.1 GCA_023132955.1 Candidatus Heimdallarchaeota archaeon | reverse complement strand
ACACCTGCTCCTGTAAATATGAGTCTGATTGTCTCATTAATTATTCGTTTATAATATGGTTTGATGATATTTTCCCAAATAAATATAAAGAATTGAGAAAATATTTGCCAGATTTTCTTTAGTATAGCCTTTCTTGTAAACACTTCGCTTATTACAATAGCAATTGAACCTAACCATACTAAGTATTCAGAACCTCCTGACTTGAGTCCAAAATAGATCAAAACTATGCCACCAGCTACTCCTGCTAAACGGAGAATTTCCTTAATAATAGCCCACCAATGTTCGATTATGAATGAGAATATTGCATCAATTATACTCCATACAAAATCAACAAATGCAACGATTTTATCCCAAATGAAAGTAACTAAACTAACAAAAGCATCCCATATTCCCTGTAGAACCACTTTTCTTGTAAATAACTGACTGAAAATGATTACTGCGAGACCAATCCATATGAAATATGCATATTGTAGTACTGCTATACCATAATAGATGAGTACTACGCCACCTCCAACTCCAACCAAACGTAGAAATTCTTTAAGAATAGTCCACCAGTGTTCAGCAATAAATACAAAGAAGGAAACGATTTTATCCCAGATTGCTTTCAAAGCTTCTTTTAGAGCAATCAAGAGATTTTTGAAAAATTCATAGAAGATGTCGACTGCTACAAATTTAATCACTCGCCAAATTCGCTTTGAGTGATGTATGATAGGGTAGACACAACATACTGAAAGTATGACTATCATCCACCAGTCTGTTGACCAGCCTGTAGACCACAATATTGCAATAGTTACAATCCCAGTAATAGAAATAATATCCAAAGAATAGAGTACAATATTCTTCCAATGTTCTGCAAACCATTTGAAGAATGAGATCATTGCGTTCCAGAGAAATTTTATGGGTTTTGCAATCATATCCCAAATAAATTGATCTAGAAAGGTTAATTCTACCATTATTCCTGCTACAATTGAACCAATTCCCCAATAAACAAAAAATGTCGATCCAAGGATTTTTAGGATGAAATCTTCACCTAAAGTTATCTGCTTACCTGTAGAAAATAGTATAAGCAAAAATCCAACTACAATCAGGAATATTCCTATCTGTGCCTTTTTATTGACACTGATATTATACCTTAACATCTGTACTGTCAAGTAAAAAACAATAACAATTGTACTAACTAGCAAAGAGATAAATAGAATATTTAGAACTAAATCAGAATTGTCTAAAACTAAGGAAATAATTAAAATAGCAATAACAAGAGAAACGAATGTGTAATAGAATACATTTGACAGTACTGAATGAATCCGTTTTTCTTTTTCGACTTTCATCTAACTAGTAAGCTAAACTAATGTGATATTTAAACATATAGAAGGCAAATATTTAAAGAAAATGCTTATGTTAAGGTTGCAGTTCTCACAACGTTAATATTCGATAAAGAAACATATTGAATAGTGGTTTATATGTCAGGTAATAGAGAGTATTTGCTTCCTTTACAAGAAATTAGCGCAGAAAAGTCTAAATTTAGGATTAAAAAACCTTCAAAGAAGAAGTGGGCCCTTATTTGGTAATTTTCTCTATGTTTTATCTTGTTTGGTATCTTACAATCAGATTTATTAATTGGGGTGATACTCCCTCCAAATCTGATTATAGAATTCTTATAATTTTGCTTGTAGTTATTTCCTTCGTTTCTCCTCTTATCTCCTTTTTTGCCTGGCATTGGGTGGGAAAATGGGTTGTCAAGAAGCTTGTAATTAATACGATTAAGATCAAACATAAAAAAGAACATGAAATCAAGGAGGTTTTTGGAAAACTCAAAAGTGATAGAGAGTACAAGAAGTATAAATTTTTCAGATTCTTTTTCACGATGATGTTTAACATTGATATTGAACCTGCAACTCAGTATTACCTCGAGGAAGAAGCTATTGAATTAAATGTAGGAAGCATCAAAGAATTTTTACAGAAAAGAATGTATGAATTAATAACCTCTACCCTAGGAATAGGCTTTCTTGCTGCTGTAATTATTAACTTCACTAAACCTTCTTCTATTTTTTGGGGATTTGTGGCTGGTTTCTTTATTATTTTATGTTCAACAATTTTTGTAGCATGGATAACACCTGTTATTTGGACAATTAGAGATGCTCGAATAGCATTCATCAAAAGCAACAATGAAAGCCATACTTTAGCAGACAGAATGAGAAGAAGTGTAGTTAGTAGATTGTTTAACGTATCTGCATTCTTAGCAGGAATCAGCTTTTTAATGAATGTATTCGATGATATAGGAGTTGTTAGAGCTGGTGATCCTATAACCTACAGTATACTTCTATTCCTAACTGCTCTAGCTGCATTAATGTTGATAATAGTTCTCATATCCGGAACCACATTTTTAGTGGGAATTATTTACTTATCAACTTTTCATGAGAAGAATGTTAACAAATTAAGAGATGAATTAAGCAAAATAATAAAATTTGCTCAAACTAATGCAGTTCTTTCAGAGTATTACTCTACCTAGAGAAACAAAACAGATTCTTTCATCCAGGGATTTCCAAATCAACCGTCTCAATAGTTAGATGTCTGATATTGAGGTGGGTGTCTCTTGAACCACATTTTGCACACCTAAAATTGTATGCAAACTCCTCATCTCCCTCTATTGAAGGCTCTCCTTTGTGATCACAATCGAAGCAAATTATTTCTGCGGGTAATATAAGGAGTTCCAATTTTGAATCCTTGAATAGTTCAAGTTCATCTGTTATTATTCCATATGCTTCTTCAAGTAAATCAGGTATTACCATTTCATACGGATCAGCAGATACTATAATAGTTTTAACTTTGCTTGCATCATGTTCTTGTGCAATTTTCTTTACTTGCTCCACTATTGCTGATGCAAGACTATATTCATGCATTTTACTCAACCTATGGTAATTGGATACCTAATGCTTTGATTAATGCGTCTAGACCAAAGGAGGTTTTTGCGCTAGTACAAATAACTTCCATACCCGATTTAATTTTGTTAGCATCCTCAACTAAAATGTCAGAATCAAACCCTAATCCATCTAAATCACATTTATTGATCACTGCTATCTCCGCACCCTTGAAAATTATCGGGTGTTTCTTAATTACATATTCTCCTTCGGTTATACTAACAACAACTATGTTCATTTGTGCGCCTACATCCCATGCAGCAGGACAAATAAGATTTCCTACATTTTCAGCAAAAAAGATATCATAATCATCAATATTTATCTTATCCAGTTCCTTTTGGATAAGATTCGCATTTAAATGACAACCTCCTCCTGTATTAATTTGGACTGTTGTAGCGCCATGAGCAGCTATTCTATCGGCATCAATTGTGGTTGCTACATCCCCATTTATAACAAAAATTTTGTAGTGGTCTGATAACTTTTCTGTTATTCGTTCAAGAAGAAGTGTTTTTCCAGCTCCTATACTACCCATGATATTGAAAAATAGTTTATTTTTCTCCTTCATTAAGCGTCTGATTTTATCTGCTTTTTCATCATTTACTAAATATGCTTGTTTTTTGACAGTAATTTTCTTCTCTTGGGTCATTTTCTCAATTGCCGATGTTAAAAGTGGAAATATAAGTCATTCGCTATGGATATTTTTTAACTAGGACATCAATAAAATTTATTACCTTCAAAATTGTAGTATGTATAGTGACCGTTTAGAGGTATTTATATGAAGATTAATTTTAGAAAGGCAAAAAGAGCAGTTTCACCAGTTATCGCTACAGTTCTACTCATTAGTTTAGTAGTAGCAGCTAGCGCTATGGTGTATTTTATCGTCGTTCCATTACTTAAGGGGAGTGCAAGCGTGAATTTTATCACAACTCAATGGTTTGATAGTGATGGAGACATTGTCGCAGATTTAGTTTATATAACTTTACAAAATACGGGGTCTGCAAGTGCAACAATTACTAACATTACCTTAACAATAGATAATGATGTTCTTGACGTGAGGACTGTGATCAACAATTCCCATTTAGTGGTGGAAGAATTGCCACTAACGATGGATGTTACAGCTAGAGCTGATATAGCTATTTCGTTTGATCCTTCAAGCTTTGTAGCAGTAGGTAATAACGTATTTAGACTTATGTTAACATACGCTGATGGAACTACATCGGTTGCTCAAGAGAACTTGAATTCCATAGTAAGAATCGACCCTTTAGTAATGACTGTCTTTAATCCAATTAATGAAAGCTGGGTTAAAGGAATTATTGATCCTCAAGTTATAATTGCTGGAGGATATAAACCATCAGAAGTAACATATGATTTTAGTCTTCCAGACCAAACTCTTATACTAGATGATGTTCCTCTAGCAACCAATATTGATTCTGAATTATATGCAGATGATACTGGTTATAAGATTATATTTTCTGTTGAAGATTCTTTGAATCAATCTTCAGAAATTACTAACATTTTCAATATAGATAACCATGCTATTGGAATAAGTCTAAGTCTAAATGCAAGTTCAATTATCCAAGGTGAAGCAATAGAAGCTTCTTGGATATTTACAGACACTACTGGAGCTCCATTGATTAATCAAACATTGGTTTTATCTGGTGACATTTATGGAAGTGAAACTCTTTTTACTTCAATTACTGATGCAGTAACAGATTATACAATCTCAGGTGCAGAAACTAATGCTACAGCAGAAGATGATTTTACTTTTACACTATATGTAAAGGACGCTGTAGGTAACCTAAACAGTGCTGGAGAATCATTCAATTTAGTGGATGTTTTTGGACCCACTACATACTTTATCTCTCCTGCTAATGACACCGATGGAGCGGAAGAGATCCTCATAGAAGTTTATGCAGATGACGCTTCAGGAATCGATACTTCTAGATTTGATATATACTTCTTTAGTCTCAGCTCAGCATATTACTACTTATATCAACAAAGTGTTAGTCAAGAAGCAAATTACAACATTTACGAGAAGAAATGGGTACTAGAATTCAATAGTTTTGTTCTTCCAGATGATAACTATACTCTTGTTGCTCAAGTTTATGACTCCGCCTCCAATAATAATGGAAATTCAGCTGTACTTGATCTAGTTGAAGTTGATAATGATGTTACAGGTATTTATGGAGCAACCGCAACAGATGGACGAGGTGGGTTCTTCTTTAGAAGAAGAGGATTACTAAGTTTCTATGTCGAAAGTTTGATTCCATCAACTGTACTTACAATAGAGAAAATGAAAATCAATTGGGAAAGCAGTAATAGAATCGATCTAATGTATACAGTTTATGATGATACATTTGCTCAATATTGGCTTGATTCAGCCGGAGGACCATATTCTGAAGATACTGAGTACAATGTAGCTCCATTACAAGGTGGAATAAACATCACAGATGCAATAGACCATCATATAACTATACAATTTGATTATGGTGATAAACCCACTACAGTAACATTCACAATATCACTGTATATCGTAAGTGTTGCCTTCACAGGCTGGGAAACATATGTAATCGATACTGTATAATTTCTTTTCTTTCTATTTTTTTCCTTCATTTTATTCTCATTTTTGAGCTGTCACTCTCGAAAAGCTAATATTGAAATACACAAATACTAATCTATGAAGGTCACCTATGACAGGTATCCTGAACTACCTAGATTCATCAAAACTTTCGTTGAATATACTGCTACTTCCTTAGCAACTAGGTCTTTCATTCTATTCGGGGATATCGTTTTAGATGATTTTTCAAAGAGATATAGTACAATTGATATTATTGTTATCTTAGAACGATCGCTCTGGGAAAAAGATTTCGATGAATTAGATATTATTATCAGCAAACTTGAAAATATGAACAAGGATTTCGCAAAAATTCTCGAGGTTGTTTTTGTTCCTGTAGAAATGCTCGAAAATCCTAGAATGTCACATCAAGATTTTGAAGGGATGATTGTTCGTAATCTTCAACAAGAACTAATTAATAAATACCCCTTGTCTATGAAAGATGATTTTCTAATTATGAATAAAGGAGAAGTACTTTATGGTGAAGATCTAAGGAAGAATTTCCCAATTCCTCCCCTGGAATGCTTCTGGCACCAATTTTTAACAGAAATTCCTAAACTTGAGGAGATAACTAAATTATATCCTTTCCAATATACTAGTTCTCCTAATTATGATCTTGCTACAAATTGGATACTTAATCTGCCAGGGATCCTTTATTCTATCCAAAATAAGGATATTATTGGAAAAATGAAAGGTGCTTATTGGTTTTCTAATGAGTTTTATGGAAAACTTGGTGATTTTGTTGTAGAAGTTGCTAGTTGTAGACAGAGAAATGTTTCACTCTCAAGTGTGATGAATGTTGTTGAAAACAGCAGAGATTTACTATTATTCACCTTAGAAAAGGCTTTTTCTGTTAAAGGTGTATCAATCCCTAAATTAACAGAGTTATTCAAAGTTGATAGTGGATATGCTAATTATAGTAGAGTTTTTATGGAGTTAAGAAATATAATAGAAAACTTGTAAGTGCGTACAAATGAGTGAGCGAGAAGAACTTCTCAACTCCTTCATTGAGAAAGTACTAGTAATTATTCCTAAAGTTTTAGCTATCTATGAATTTCGCAAAGAGATGGCTTTTTTCGACAAATGGTCTAAGGATGAGAGAGGTATTGCAATCATCATAAATGATGAAGATTATAGTCTAGAGAATCTTCTACTCTTAGATTTAGTTTATGATAAACTACAAGATGATTTTGGGTGGGATGGTGGTGTTTCTTTTGCTTCATCTTTTTCAAGAAGCTATATCCGAACAATGGCTAATCTTTGGTATATCAACATTAAGAATAATCACTGTTTAATGCCTGAAGATCAGCTAAATCTGAAGAAAACCAGAAAACTTCTCTATGGAAGCGATATCATACCTAAAATCCCTTTTATGCATAAAGAGGAAGATATGGTTAAGATTAACATAGGTCTAACTCATGACAAGGCAAAGGAAATTGCTAGCAAATTCCCTAAATTCAAACCTTTAATAGACCCAGAATGTTGCTGGATGAGACATGATTTCACAGTTGAGCATTCAATAGTAAAAATACTTGAGGAACAAATTCTGAAAGTTAGGGATAGCATTCAACCCGAAAATAACGCACATATTTATGGCAGATATGGAGGATCTGGAAAAACTCAGATTGTTTATTCTCTTATGAAAGAATGTAAGAAGCTAGAAATACCTTTCATTTACAGATCAGAGTTTTGGAAAGATGATACTGGAAAGTACAAAGAAATAGAATTTAATCCGGAAAATGATGCAGACAAAGTTAGTGAGTGGGTAGCTACTCATGCTACAAATGCTAAATTCATTCTATTTCTAGATGAAGTTGACATAAATGTAGAACTGCTAATGGAGAAATTGAGAAAAAGATTTCCAGATTTAGATGTTCTCTGTTGGATTATTTCAGGAGGTAAAGACATCCCAGAATTTGCCAAAACTAATTTCGATATTTTTGATATTGTTAAAGAGTATCCTTTCAGTGAAATGCAGCTTAAGGATATCATTGAAAAACTCCTGAATAAATCAAAAATTAGTAATGAAATATTCACAAACGAAATCGTAAATATAATAATAAAAAAGACCAGATTATGGAATCATTCATCTATTAGAAGAACCCCCACAGCTGTGATATTAGCCGCTTCTCTGACTCTAATAGAATCATTAAAAAACTCCGAGGAAGATGAGAGAAAGCTGAAAATACTTCCAGAAACAGCTGAAAAATGGGCTTTCTTGGGGACATCCCCATGGTATCAAAAATATGGAGATATCCATGATGTTCATGCTGAATACCTAATTTTCAATGGAAAAGAGTATTTAGAGTCAGATAAACATTACAAACATGATTTGCCTTGAAAAATCATCTTCCATTGGAAAAATATAAAAGCAAGAACTCTTAAAAGAAAGATATGAAAGCTCTCAAGATTATAGGTGGCACCTTAGCAGGTTTAATCATAGTCCCTGTTGCCCTTTCATTTGCAATAAGCATTGGATTTCTTGTAGTTGTAATAGTTATAATTGTAAAACTAATCCGTTTGATAACGTTTGCGGACTTAAGAAAGGAAAGAAGGAAAAAGAAACTGAAAAGTTAATCAAGTTCGTAAAAGAATAGCTCAGTAATAGAATAAGTCGAATGTAAATCACTTATTTTCTCTTTACTACTTAAGAGATACTCTTGAAAATCTTCTACTGTATTTTTAAAAATCTCATCATCAATATCCCACATACTTGTAAAATATCTTTTTAGTAAACTATCAACTATTTCTAAGTTTTTTATTTCTGCAGCAACTTGTGATACAAGCATTTTTGGTTTAAATCCTTTATCATTCATAAAATGCTGAAAATTCTGAATAACAGTATCATCAAATTTTGGTTCTTTCCACTGATTTTCTATTAATAGTTCTCTAAATTTGAGATAATACGGATGGTTAAGTACGTCAGTAAAAGCATTTCCAATTAATAATGCACTTGTAGATTTTGATATTTCACTAATAAACTTCTCATAATTCTTGATTAGATGTACAAAATGAATTGCTGTAATTAAGTGAAAATTCTTGTTAAAGGGTAGAAACAAACTATCTGCTTGTATAAGATAGCAAGGGGGGATAGTATCTTTCTTCTGGAACTCTTGCAACATTTTTGTAGAGATGTCAATTCCATAAAGGCTGTGTTTTGGAGAAGTAATAAAAGATTCAATTCTCCCTGTGCCCACTCCTATAGATAGAATCCTGTAATTGGAAGAACTGTATTTGTAATCCAAAAATGTGTATATCTTTTCTTTAAAGAACTGAATTGATTCGTTTGGAATTTTACGTGTAAAATCGTATACACTTGCTACTTGATCATAGTTTTTGTAATTCATTTTACTTCCACAAATATCTATCAAATTCAACTAATCTCTTAGATTTTTCTCCTACTAAAACATCATCTTCTATTCGAATTCCAAATTTACCAGGAATGTAAATTCCAGGCTCATCTGTATGAACATTTCCTGCAACCAATGGTTCCTTATTTCCTTTGACTATGTAGGGTTCTTCGTGTACCTGTAACCCTAACCCGTGACCTAATCTATGAGTAAAGTACTGTCCATATCCAGCTTTTTCAATTACTTCCCTTGCTGCAAAATCTACTTGTTCAGCTGGAACCCCCGATCTGGAAACTTCAAGAGCCTTGTTATTAGCCTCCTCAACTATACTATATACATCAAGGAACGCCTGTGATGGTTTTCCATGAACACTTGTGACTGTTATATCAGCAAAGTAATGGTCGCATGTTGTTCCTGCATCAACAAGAATCACACTATTGTGTTTCAGTTTCTTCTTTGATGGCTTTCCATGTGGTACAGCACTGTTTTCATCAATTTGAACTAATGCCCATCCCATCTCTCCTGAAATAAGGGCCATTTGTTCTTGTACAATTTTCAATATTTCCAGTTCAGTTTGGCCAGTTTGAACAACCTCAAGGGCTGAAGCTATACCAGCAGTTGTATCTTCAGAAGCCTTTGTCATTCTTTGAATCTCTTCTTCAGTTTTTACTGATCTAAACTCATTTATTATTGGTCCTGCGTCAACAAAGGCTGCTTCTGGGAACTGATGTTTCAATCTCTTGTAAATTTCAAAAGGAGTAGAAGGTTCTAAAGCAATCTTCTTTGGACTAGATGAAAGAGCGTTTTTTAGAATTAAATATGGGTTTTCTTCCTCCTTCCATGTTACTATTTCATCAAATGTAGTCTGAATTTGCATATTCTCTTTTTCAAATGAAGGAGCTATTAGTATAGAATCTTCTGAAGATGAAAGAATCCCACAAATCAATCTCTCACTCAATCCCAAATACCCTTTAAACAAATAGAAGAAATTAATTGAAGGTGGAACCATCAGCATATCTATTTCTTCGTTTTTTAGAACATCAGTAATCATATTTTGCCTTTTAATATAATCTATAGGTTTCACATCTTTGTTTTGGAGAGTTTATATTTAGATTTTTTGTATAAAAGATTCTGCAAAACATTTATTGAAGTTAAAAGATATATTATCATATGCATCTTTCTTCGCTAGATACCAGACCTTTTAATAAATTTGTAGAAATGGAATTAGAAAGAGATAATCTTTATCGCTCATTTACAACTTTAGATGAACCTAAGGAAATTTCTACAGCATGGATTATCTTTGCAGAATCATGTGCTCAAAACCTATCATCAATCAACAGTTTGGCGGATATGGCTATTGAGAGACTATATGACGTGTTTCTTGAAGTAAAGGAAACTAACAAAAATCCATTACCTCTTCATCATCTTCTTTATGGTGATTTCTCTAACCAACTAATGGCTCTTAATCAATTTGAGCTTCAATTAGGTGTACTTACGTATGTTTATTCTCAAGTGAGAAATAGAGGAGTCTTTGGTTTTTCTCCTTCAACTAGTCAATACATATACTACATTACTGCAAAAAAATCTATTGACAGAATTCTCTATCGAGTACTGTATAATGAGATTCCTGAAGCAAGCACACCAAGCTTGACCCCTGCTCCAATCATAGGTGACATATTGAATGTGTTAATGCCGCTAGTTCAACTAGAAAATATGAAAAGACTTCTTCCGATTTACGATAATCTTCCTGATAGTGATAAAGATTTAGGCGTATTAATGGTTAAAAGTGAATATGATTACTTACAAGGAGTTACATTGCTTTCAAATATAATTGATGTTTCTAAGAAGGCTGCACAAGATTTCTGGTGGGCTGATCCTATAAGTGAAATATCCATATTGAATCACGCTAAAGAACATTTTGAGACTACAGTTGAAATTTGGAATAAAAGCCCTGAAACTCAAGGAAAGCGAGCAATAACAATTCAAAAGGAATTTTTACCAATAGTTGAAGCTCATAGTTCTCTTTCTCTCGTACAACACTTTAAATTACTTGCAAATGGCGCATTAGAGAGTGGGGATCTTAAGCATGCGTCTAAATATTATGCAAAAGCATTGAAAGAATATAAGAAGGCTTGTGATCTTCTAGAACAAACAGAAAATTCCGAAGGACAAAAAATACAAAAACAATATCAGCAAGAGGAATCAGAACTAAAAATTCTACATATTTTAACCAAATTAGGATTAAAACACACCATTATTGTAGAAAAATTATATGAACAAAAGACAGAAGAGGCTCTTCTAGCATGTGTTGACATAGAAAAATTACTCGGTGAAATAGAAGGAACAGGATCATTACCTTACATTTATGGGGTTAGTGTAGCATATTCTTCAGCCTCAACAATAATAAATGAACTACTTCAACAGGATTTATCCCATTTGAACATAATTGATAGACTTGTTTCTCAATTTAGCTTTCCTTTAAAATCTATGAGTTCAGCTCTCTCTGAAGTTAATTTATCTTTTCTCAAAGTTAATGATGAGAACCCTAGAGCAAGTTTTACCGAATTACAAGAACTTGATGAGAAGCTCTCATATTTAGAAAAAGCCATTGAACTTCTACCTTCTTTTATACCTGAGAGGGATCACCAAAGAAAGAAAGTTCATGCCATAAGATACTACGTTAAGTCATTGATATCTGAAAATAAGGTATATTTGTTTGCAGATAATAATATTGTTCTAGATTTAATTTTACGTTCTAGAGCGCATTATTTTGCCAAGAAAGCTGAGCAAAGCATGATTGGTATAAAGAAGCAAGAAAAGGAATTAAAAAACCTGATTAATGAAAGGATGATTGAGACTAAAACTGTGGGAATGGTAACTGAATCAAGTTTGTTAACACTAGGTCTTCAAAGTACATACAAGAATGTACTTAGAAAGTTTATCGAAGAAATGATTGGAGTTACAATTGAATCTGAGGAGTTGCCAGAATTTCTAGCTGAAGCAGTTGAGAAGCAATTTGCAGAAATGACTGAATTTCATGAATTAATGGATCTTATATTATTAGATACTCAAGAATTAATAGCAACAAGCAAAAACGTTTCCATTAAGGGAAATGAAATCAACTGGGATTTTGTAAAAAGAAGAAATATCTTTGGACCTGTTATCAAAAAGATGTATGAGGGTTTACAAGGGGTCATTCTTGGTGAACTTTACGCTATTGTAAAGAAACCGTCTAAGGCTTCAAGTAAATATACTAAATCAAGTAAGAACTTTTACGAAGTCAGCGAGACACTAGGAAAAATAGCAGAATATCTGGAAGAACAGAAAGAAATGCCTAAGATGATATATACATTTTCTTTGTTCTGTCGAGAGAACAGCAAAGCAATTAGAGATAGAAGGAAAAGACAACCAGTTCCTTATCCAGAGATAGTTTCAATTCTCGATTACCTCCTCCTCAATCTTTAAAACTTTCAGAATGATAGTTCTTCGAGAGAGAATGGAAGATATTCAGAAGTTGAACAAAAATGGAATTCCAATAACTATAATTGGACTACCATATGTAGGAAAAACAACTCTTGTGAATTGGATTAAAGAGGGTAGATTCACAAGACCAAAACCTACTGTTGGTGTTAACTTTGAAGAAATAAAAATTAGCAACATAAATTTCAGTATCTTCGACATCTCAGGACAAAAATCCTTCCGTTCTACAATCTGGAAATCATACGTAATGACTTCTGTAGGGATTATTTTTATTCTCGATTCCTCAGATAGAGAACAGCTTGAAGAAGCTTCTAAATGGTTCTGGATAATGGTTGATGAATGGTTGCAAGACAACTATTCTGACAAAGTAATAATGTTCGTAGCTAATAAAGCTGACTTACAAAAATCAATGAATCTTGAAGAGATTATTGAAGTTCTAAATCTCACAAAAATGTCTCAGTATCAGAACCTCTCCTTTCAATTCTTTAAGACATCCTTCAGAGAAGCTAAAAACACAGAATATGCAATGAAATGGTTTGTAAGTAAGGTTAAACAACTAATCGACATTCAGAAGGTAACACCAAATGCACTCTTAATTACAGATGTTGACGGAAACATTCTACACCTCTTTGATCCAGACAATATTGTTGAAGATTCGAACATGTTTGTTGGATATCTCAACGCATTGAGCGGTTTTACAAATGAACTTCTTGGTCATGATAAATTCAAGGTTATAAAAGTTGATCCTTACTTCTACTTCATATGTGAAGAGAAAGATTATGTTATATCTATAGCTGTAGATAACGAGCAAACATTACCTGAAGCTAGGAGATTAGCTTTTCTTGTCACTGAATATTTATCCATAAACAAAGAAAAGCTGAATAAGGAGAAACTAGCAGATTTCGTTAAATCACTATTAGCATAGAAAGGGAAAGAATTTTATATATCAAAAAGAGGGTAGTTCCGTAAAGAATATAAAGACTTTGGATTTATTTTCTTTGTATTATATGGTGATAATTAATGAACTGTAGATTCTGCAAACTAACAGACATTGAACTTATGGAAGGAGGAGTATACAAATGCCCTTACTGTGGATATTCCTTTGATGTATCAAAAACAGCAATCCTTTACGATAAAATTATGAAAATGCCCCTATCTTCCTGGTTGTTAGCTTCCATCCTCTGGTTTTCTGCAATACTAACAGGAGTATTACTAGGATTAGGATTTACTAGTGGTTCATTGAGTACAACAATATTATTCTTGTTCATTTATGGAGCTTCGGCTTTTCTATATGGTTTTTCAACTTCCTTAGATATGTTGCAAACTTATTGGTTATTTATCAAATATAAGTTTCGTAAAGTAAGTAAAAACTTAGATGAGGTTAAACTGGAAATGCAAGCTCTGAAAAAGAAGAAGATAGTAAGTGAGATGGCAACAGGTCAATCTCTTGATGAATCAACAGGAAAATTCATTGATACTGATATTCGACCAGGAGAGAAAAGAATTCCAGCAATAGCTCCAGCATTTCTTGCAGGATTATATACTATAGGATTAGCTGTTTTATTCACAATAATCTTCACTGTAGCCTTTCCACCATTCAATTAGATTACATCAATTTCTTTATTTTATTAAGGATCTAAGATAAGCTAAATTACCTATATCATTTCTCCTTTCATCAATAGGAGTTTCTAATATCCATGGAATTTGATTGAAATCTTTATCATTTATCATTGTCCTAAATCCCTCTTTGCCTATATGACCTAAACCTATATGCTCATGTCTATCTCTAAGTGAATTCAACTCTCCTAGAGAATCATTTGCATGAACCAGAGCTATATTAGTTAGACCAATATTGTCCTCTAGAATTTCCTTAGTGTTTTGTACAGCCTTGGAATTTCTAAGATCATATCCTGAACCAAATCCATGACATGTATCAAAACACACCTGCACAGCATGTGAATCATTAATCTCAGTCATAATCTTCCCAATATTTTTGAACGAACCTGTTAAGGAATTTTTTCCACCGGATGAGTTCTCAACTAAAATTGTAACTTTACCCTCAGAAGTTTCAATTCCTTTTAATATAGATTGTACATATTTGGTTAAACCTTGTTCCAAAGTTCCTCCTTTATATGATCCTCCATGAACAACAAAATAAGGAATTTCTAAAATTTTACATCTTTCAATTTCAATAGAAAAACAGTCAATTGATTTCTTATACATTTCAGAATTCTGTGATGCAAGATTAGGAAGATAAGAAATGTGAGCGAAGTTTGGATAAATCTTTTTAGTTGACTGATTAGTTCTGAACTTACTTATCTCCTCTTCAGATAGAATTTTTGCTGCCCAACCTCTAGGATTTTTAACAAAAACTTGGAAAACATCGCATCCTTTATCCTTAGCTCGATCAAAAGCTAAATCTACCGATTTGGATATGGAAACATGACAACCAAGCTTTACCATTCACAATGCCCTCCTTTTGAATCTAAAAATCATACGAAGAAGCTAACTGCATATATTTTGTCGACAATGCTACAACCTTGTCTCTTGCTGCCCCTGGTTCCTCTTGGAGAACTTGAGAGTAATAGACTTTTGCTCTTACATATGCTCTATAAGATTTGTAAAAGTTAACTATTGGAGATTCAGATGTAAAATCACTATTGATTTCTTCAAGATACTCTTTCATAAATAATGCAGATAAATCATATAACCTGTGAAAATCTAAATCCATTGCGAGGAATGCAACTTCTTCGAGAATATCTTGGATTCTAAGCATTTCATTGAATTCAATACAATCAAAAATAATAATTTCTCCTTTGAAATAGAAGATATTTGCTAGAATCAAATCTCCATGGCCCTCTACAATTTTCCCTTGATTGGAGCGTTCGTTAAAAAAGTTTCTATTTTTCTCCAAAAAATCAAACACTCTTGTTTCTAAATCTGAATCTAGCGGAAAGTCAGGATAAGTTTTTGTTGTACGGAAATTTTCATCCCATTTTTCAAATATATTTTCATATGGAGAAAATTCAGGATGAATAGTGTTTTTCTTATGAAATTCAGCAATGATTTTTGCCAGTTTAATGAAGATTACATCTGATAATTCTTCATTATTATTAACTTTATTTAATAACAAATCTTCTTGAGGTAATTGCTTCATTTTTACTAGGTATTCTAATGGTTTACCTTCAGTGGAAAATTCTAAATTGTCATTAATTTGAACGATTTCCAGGTAAATAGAAGGAGCTAAGCGCTTATTGTAAAAAAGTTCATTTTTGCAAGCTTGAAACCTTTTTTCAATTGTGGAAAAATCCAAAATATCTCCAAATTTGAGTGATTTTTTCATTTTATATACATATAAACCAGTTAAGAAAACCCAACTTATATGGGTTTCAATCATCTGAATATCCTTGTTGGTTTCATGTGGATAAAATGATGATTTTTGCAAGTTATAAAGTATCTTTTCCTGTGATAGCATCGTTAATCCTTTCCAATATTTCATTATGTTCGAAAGCCATATTAACTTCAATATGTGGAAGTCTTGTTGGCTCAAATAGTTTCTTGAATTTCTCATATATTTGTGAATCTGCATCACTTAGGGTTCGTCTAGTTCTCTTCTCTCTCTCTTTGAACCTTTTACTGATTATGCTATCAGGACAATCGACTATTACAAGAACAAACATAGCGTCAAATCTTGCACAGATTCTTCTTACTTTACTGCGAAGCCTTTCTTGATAAAAAGTTCCATCTAGAACGCACCCCACTCCATTTTTCAAAAGTGTATAAAGCACATAATAGATTGTATCGTAAACTACCATTCTTTGCCTAGTACTATAAGAACCTCTACCAAATGTATTCCTTCTTACATCTCTAAAAATTCTTTTTCTAACGGAATCTGTGCTTATATGCTCTAGTCCATATCTTCTTGCTAGTTTTCTTGCTAATGTAGACTTACCTGTCCCTGGAAGTCCTGCAAGTACTATCACAAGTGGTGGTTTTCTACGTGGTTTTGATGAGATATAATTCACTTCCTCTTAGAATGATCTGGACATCTATATTGTTCTTCTTCTTTAAACACGCCTTTCTTCACTCTCTTTTTTGAATGCTTACTGCAAATCACTTTACCACAGGTTGAACATTTGATGATATGATCCTCGCACACATGGTTATCACAGAAAGCACATGTGGTTCCCTTTTCAGATGATACAATATTTTTACAATATGAACAAACAACTGCGTGATCTGAGCATATTATTTCATGTGTTATGCTATCTGTAACGGTATGATCTTGACAGAGAACACTTCCACAGACTGAACACACATCTGGAGTTGACACGAATAACATTTTTGCTGCTTGTTTTGTGAGACACAAATCACATAGTAAGTGAATCTCAGTACCTAGAACAGATTCAGCAATCCCATGAACATTAATTTTATTGCCTTTTGCATCTGATACAGCAATTTCAGCTAATGAAACTGGAATATAAATCAAAGCAGCATAGATGTCCCGTATTTCTGAACTTTTCGGAATAATGAATTCCTTCTTAGCGGTTAAACGAAGATTATCTTCAATTAATCTGACTTTGGGGGATTCTTTAGCTATTTTGTTAATTTCCTTTATTCTAGCAATTGCTTTCTCCACATCTTTCACAAAGTTCTTCACAACCTCAGGGCCAAATTTGATGGTTTCTACTGCTTTATTGTAATCAGTAACATCATTATTACTCTTGAATTTGTATTTATCCTCAATCAATGGTTTAAGAGTAACATAGAGAGCCTTTGCTTGCTCAATTTTTGCTGTAAACTGTTTCACTTTATTTCTTTTATTATCAATTTCCTTCCAGAGTGCATCTTTTTCCTTCTCTAATTCTTCTAACCAATTTTGTATTTCAGCTTCATGTTCTTTCTCAATAGTTACTAGTCCTTCTTTAATACAACTTTGCCAAGCTTGAACATAGAATGTTTGATCTATCAAGAGAACATCATGAAATGATTCAAGGATGGATTCAGGTTTTCTTTGAACTTCTAATTGTTTAATATTAGCTGATGATGCTGAGAATAAACTTCCTAGATTTTTCATTGGAAGGACTGAAATAAGTTCTTCAAATACTTCTTCAGCTTGAATTGGAATACTTGTTTGTCCCCAAATCTTCTCTTTGTCACCAAATTCTATACGATCTATTAAAGGAAAAATTCTTCTTATTGGTAGTTCAAGCAAAGCATTTTCCCATCTTTCTGCATTAGCATAATGAACTTTAAGTCTTCGCTTAGCCTTTATTTGAAAATCGAGATACAAAAAGGGAACATATGCAAGGTTGAGACTCTCGGTTCCTAGATAGTTTATTTTCCTAGTTCCAAAGAATTTTTCCAATAATTCTTTGAACTCTACTGGCTCATACATCAAGTACTGTTCTTTCATTGACTTGATTACATTAGTTAGGTCAATGGGTTCTAAGACTGAGATGTCAGATTCTTCTTCAATTTCATCTCTCTCCTCCGATTCGATTTCTTCAGTTGCTTTTCTTATTTCTTCTTCAACTGCATCGTCTTCATCATCAATAAGATCTACTTGTTGGTCAAGCAAACTAGTAGTTTTAGTAAATTTTCTAATAGCGGATAATTCTTTTTCCAAATCCTCTAAATTAAGTTCTTTTTCAATATCTTCAAAATCCACAGAGTCAATATCATGATCATAATCACCTATCTGTTTGCATAAGGTTGCAGGTGGATACTCATACATTTTTGCTACATCTTCATCTGAAAGAGTTTGGTGAACTGAGTAGAGTCTTCTTGTAATAATGTGTACTGGAGCATTGAAATTATCTGGTGAAAGAATGTAAAATTCTCCACTCCTGAATTTTTGCAATTGGTCTACTATGAATCTAGCTTCAGGGTGAGATTGAAGCATTTTGTCAACTATTCTCAAATCTTGAGGAGTGACGAATCTACCAAAGAGAAAGGTGCTCACTTGACCAAAAGATTTGTAATCTACATCGCTTATATTCTGAGTTGCTACCACCATAGATAAACCATATTTCCTGCCTTGTTTGAATAGAAGCTGTAACCACTGTTTTGTAGGGGGGTTTTTTGGATGAGGTGGAATTAGTTGAGGTGGTCCCGCTAATTCATCAATATAAAAAATAAGTTGAGGATCTGTAGATGGGTTAGAGCGAATGTAAGTGTAAAGATTTTGAGCTAGGGTTGTAATGTAGAGTTCCCTTAGTCTTAGGTTTGAAAGAGTATTCATAAAAATTATAGCAATTCTGATTTTATTTGGATTAGTTGGGCGAATCAGATTTTGAACAGACAATTTTGGTCCTAGGTTGAATACAAGAGAAGAAGCTCCTACATTAATCGATTTTATTCTTTTTATTAGTGAATCCTTCTCTTTTTGTGATAATAAAGTCCTAATGCTTTCTGATAGATATGCTTTTTCTGTTCTAATCAAATCAATTAACATCTCAAAGTTAGCTATCAAAATGTCTTTTTCTAAACACTGATCAAAAAGAGAGACCAAATAAGCTTTTACTGCTCCCCCCTTTTCTGTATTAATTTTGTATTTAAGTACATTTACCATAGTTGTAGCAATACCATCTATAGCTAAAATTTTCTCCTCCTTGTCCAATTCTTGAGGAGGCATTATAAGAGGATTAATTGAAAGAGGAATCCCTTTTTCAGATGCAGGTGTAAAAATTACAACTTCAACCTTATCTTTGTATTCATTGTAAAACTCCTCTGAAATGCCATAAGGTTTCAGTTTCTCATAATCTTCAACCATAGCCAAGCAGCTTATATCGCCTTGAGGATCAATAATAATTGCAGGAATTTCATGTCTCACAGCTTCCTCAATAAGTATTTTACATGCGACTGTTTTACCTGATCCTGTTTGCCCAAAAACGCTTATGTGTTTATTTAAAGCCTTTAGAGGTAAAAATACATCTTCATCTGTAGAATGTTCTTTTCCTAAATAAAGAGAAGGATTGGATCTACCTGTATCTGACATAATCTTCAATTAAAGAGGAGAATCAAAATATAAAAACTATTGTAAAATAGATTTAGAGAACAAAAAAAAAAGGAATTAAAAATTATGCGCCAGCTATAATAAAGAATATGCCTCCAATTAAAGTTAAAATTGCTGGAAGACCACTTCCAATAATAGCAAAAACTATCAGCAATATTCCAATAACAACATAAGATAAACCAAAGCGTCCTAAACATAATAGAACTACAAGTGCTCCAATTGCAATCAATATTATTCCAAGAATTAGAGGTTGCAGTCCTCCACCAATTTTATCCAGCCAAGATGCTGTATAGAATACATCCATAATTCCAGCTGCTATGGTTTCTAATATTGTTAAAACTCCAACTACGATCCAGAAAGCACCACCGAGTACTCCAAAAATAGTACCCCATTGTGCCAGTTCTTTTTTCTTAGCCATAAAGCCTAATTAAAGGTTGTTCTATTTAAATTTTCTTTAAGTAATAAATATAATAATTAGAAAAAACTATCGCTTTCTTGTGGAAGCAATAATAAACAATATTCCGCCAACTACTGCAAATAATCCTGGAATCCCCAGACCAAATATTCCAATGATTATTAGTATGATACCAGTAACTAAATCTGGAGGTTCAGCTCCTACTAAAATTATTATAGCAGCACCTAAAACTACTCCAATAATTGCTAATACTATAGTAGTTAATGGAACGGTAAATAAAACTGTTTTCACAATTAAATCTTGAACGATATTTGGTAGGTAAGGTGAAGGAAGAAAATGATTAAGAAATAACAGAGCAGCACCTAGAACAAATAACACCCCTCCAGTGTAAGATAATATTTTTGCCCATCTCTTAAGGTCTCTTTTTCTAGCCATATGAAAAATAAGGGGGCATCCCTTTTAAGATTAATGGCCACTCTAAAGGAACGTTCCTTTTGCAGTTAGTATATGGGGGCTCACACCGCTTGAAAATCTAACTACAACTGTTTTATCAATTGAAGAGCTTTTTCCATGAAGTCTTGTAATAGTTCCTATAAGATGTTTATCAGAATTTGGGAAATTGACTTTAACTCTTCTACCAAGATATTTTTCTAATGGAATCTCAGTTTCATAGAGTTTCATAGTAACAGTTCTATTCTTAGATTTTCCTGCACCATCATGTAAAATTCTGGTAACAACACCAAATGTTGTAGAAATCTTAGCTAACCTCTTTGGTTTAGATTTCTTAGTTCTATTCTTTTTAATTGTAAAAATGTGAGTACCTTGTTCTATAGCTTTTCTAGTAGCTTCTGAAACTGTAGTTTTGACAGCTACCTTTTTCTTTACTGGAGCTTTTGCAACAGGCTGTCTTACAGAAGGTCTAGGTTCAGTTTTCTTTACAACTGCTTTTGGAGTTGTTTTAGGAACCTTCGGTTTAGGAATTACTTTAACTATACTTTCTGTTATAGGCTTCTT
>JAGLXK010000090.1 GCA_023132955.1 Candidatus Heimdallarchaeota archaeon | reverse complement strand
CCAGCCAGTAATATTATTCAAATTAACTTCAACACCTATTTGTCCAAGCTCTTGAGCTATTAGCTCTGACCATTCAATTCTTTCAGTTGAAGTATTTGGAGTTAGGAAAGAAAGAGAGAAAAATGGATCTGGATTTTGAGCATTAATTTGAGTAATAGAAGGTAAGAAAAGAAAAAGACAGATAAAAATTAGGATACTTTTTTTCATTGTTGTTCGCCTTTTAGATTCTCAAAAATAAAACTCTCCTTCAATAATAAAAAGGTTTCTTAGATTAGTGATTTTCAGAAATTTATGGATAAACTATAAGAATTAGGTTTTTTTGGGAAATCACTCTTGCTTTGAACCTTATAAAGAAAGAAGCTCAAACGGATTAAGAGAATTATTCAAATAACTATACTATATCTTCTTCAGCAACCATAAGTCTGGTTAAGTTGATGAAAGCTTTTTCAGCATTTGTTCCATCTTTTGCAGAGGAATACAGATATTCAGTGTTACTGTAATCCTTAACCAATTGTTTCATGTCATCCTCAGTGACTTGTTGATCCTTCAAATCACATTTATTTGCTAGAAAAATGATAGGCTTATCTCCCACTTCCTTTTTAAAAGATTCAACCCACGAGGGGATATTCTTAAAAGATTCAGAATTAGAGGCATCACAAATAGCTAAAGCACCTTTGCTTCCAAAGAAATATTTACTTCTGATTTGTCTGAAAACTTCTTGAGACGAATATAATTTAAATAGTATCTTTATCAAGAGTACGAGCTTCGTTAAGGTCAAATTTGTTACCGCAGATGATAACAGGGATGTCAAGAGTAGTATTTGGGACGGAGATAGGTAAACATCCCCTGTCCACCGGTGTCAATTTATATTACTTGTAAAAAGATAGAATTTCATATATCATTGCTACTCCACTAGTTTTATGATAATTTGAAGGGCGAGAATGATAAAATGGATTCTATGTTTTGCGCTATAGCAATGTTCCAAAGAATTTTTAAGAGCGCGTTTGTACTTATAACATCTAATCAAGAATGAGGAAAACAAGAATGCATTTTTACATTTCCAAGAATAAATGTTGGGATTATATTGTTTTAATACTCTCTGTTTTGATAATTGTTGGTTTTATACTTATTGCAACTATAAGAGTATCAAAGTTAACACTATATGATCAAACGATTCAAATTCAGGATATATCTTCAGCTAATGGAACAATAGAATATAATTGGGTCGAGATAGACGCATATATTTCAAATGAAAAAAACACTTTAGCCAATTATATATTAAGTGCAATTCTTGTACTCACTGGTTTCCTTCTCTCTAGACTCTACCCAAGAAAAGTGGGATTATTTAGTGTTTTTTTCGCAATATATCATATAGATGAGCTAGTAAGACTAATAGCTCACATACAATACTCGTCTCATGGGGCAGGGGGAGCTATAATGTTTCTTGGTGGAGCAAATAGTTATACTAATAATTTGAATGTTCTTTTCTTGTTCTTAATATTTATTACTCCTTTATTGTTGTTTCTAAAAGGGGTGATCTTAATTATTTCTACGAAAAAAACAAGGAGCTCAAGTGAACATAAGGGGACAAATAGTAAAGAAGAACTAGTTGATCAAACAATTGCATTTATTCCATTCTATGGGATTTATACTTTTAGCTTAGTTGGAATGTTCGGTTCTGCTTTTCTTTTTACTTTACCTATTACTGGAAAAGTTGGTCCTTTGGGTATCTACTTAGCTTATATTTTTGTGACAAGTGGGATCTTTTTAATACTTTCAAAACTACAAAGCAAGATTAAGGAACCTTTAATAGCAAAATCACGAAAAATTAAAATTATTTCACTTTCGATAGCTAGTATATTTTTTATAGCTATAACCTTGTTTACAATATTTTTCTGGAGCGATTTGTTATTTCACAATTTACTCTTATCCCTTATTCTAGAATCATATCTCAATTTGGACATTTCTGCAATTTCAAGCGAATTTCTAGCAGGTTTTATTATGGTTCTTTTATTATTTATAATTCCATTGATACTATCTTCGAGTTTGCTATTTCTAATACATAAACTAAAAATGAGAAAAAAAACTGATCAGACTGAAGAAGAGGATAAGATTGTTAAAGAAGTGGATAAAATCGTTCCAATTAATTATTCCAAAAAGATAAAAATTGAAAAAGCAATCTCCTTTATTCTAATAATTTTAGTTCTAGGGCTTCCTAGTAATTTGATCATCCAAGGAGAAGAAGTTTGTGATGGTTGGACTGTCAACAACTTTGAAATTGCTGATGCTTATGGTATGAATTGGTCTAGTAATTCATCAATAACGATTAAAGAAGTAGAATTATATGAAAATTCTACTTTTGTAATGGAAATTAATTTCCAATATATTTACCACAATGTTCCAGATTTTATGCGTGCAGATATTATTAGAGTCGATTCTATAGTTATAGATAGTGACAATAATTTGTTATTTGACACATTTAGATTATTTAGTTATATTGAAATCATTGCAGAAGAACCGCAATTGGAATACTTAATCTTAAATAGATCACGAGGTTACTCTTTTGTGCTCCAAAAATCAGGTAATTATCAAATTAGAGGTTTTCTCAACACTTCATTTATTGTAGATTCTACAATTAATTTTGTGCTCACTTGTTATAACGACAATACAGACCCTGAATATTTCTTAGTTCAAACCAATTTAATGAAAACAATAATAATTTCATAAGAATCCCTGTATCTCACACAAGAATTTTACTGGAAAAAAAAGGATTTTGATGGACAGAGCAATATAGATAGTAAGTTTTAAGAAAGTCCAATCGTTAAAGAGCTTTGTTCTATGGTTTTCATTCTTTATGGTTATCATTGATGGTATTATAACAGTTTCTTTTGACAGTCTTATTTCCTTTAAGGATATTCTATTATAGAAAAGATTAGTCTGCATTGGGTCATAGATTCCAGTTCCTTTGTCTATACTAGTTTCCCAAGCCAAATGAATGTAATTCTCCCCTAATTCACAATGTGCTCGATGTTCAAGAAGTTGTGGAGTATCTGTAAGCATAAATTCATAGAATTCTTTACCATCATAATAACCCATAAACAGATCTCTTTGTGCATTTAGTACATACGACCCTTTAGTATACAAGAACACATACTCATTTTGAGAGAGAGCACATACAGAATCTTGACGAAAAACAGTTCTCCCATCAAATTGGTGTAGAAGTGTTGTAGTATTACTAGTAGAATTATAAATCTGGGTGTGATAGAGTCTACTATTCAAACTGCTTTTACCAGAATCATGATAAAAAATATTCACTACATTTTTCTGAGGAATAATACTGATGGGCATATATGTTTCTGATTCATTTCCTATTCTTGTTAGTTGCCATCCTTCTCCCTGCCATTTAATAGCTAGATAAGGATGAAAGTTGTACTCATTTATATATTCTGACCAAAAGTAGAAAATATTTGAATCTACAACTGCAAAGTCTCCATACCTGTTAAGAATTACTTGATCTTTAATTTCCTCAAAAACATCGCTCAAGAAGAAAAAACTATCTGTTGTTTCATTATAGATTGCAGGTGTATTATAAGTTCCTTGATATAAGAAAGCGAGATTTATTTTTCCTGAAGGCATAAAATTCCAGTTATACACACTTCTCCTATTAAAACCACCGTAAGGCATGGGTTTATCAGAAAGTGCAGGATAGAATATCCATCTCCCAAGAGTATTTGTTTTGTACAAGTATGCCACTAGATAACCGAAAGGATTGGTAAAAAAATTATAAGCAATTGACTCATTATTTGGACCTAAACCTATTTTTAGTTGATGCATATTTCCTGAAGTAATTCCTGGGAACATCTCTTTATATGTACACGTTTGATTTTTGTGATCTAAAATTATATAAGCAGGTGAATGAGGATAGGTGACATAGGTGGCATTATAGCTACCTACAATAAACTGTACTCTGTCGTCACTTTCAAGCATCATATCTGAAATTGTTCCTCGGTAAAAAAGCGGATTTGGGTAAATAACATTATCAATACTCTTATTGTCATTATTACCATTGGTTATCTCTGGAGGTTGTATTAGAAAAAAAACAGTAGGGATAGTTATACTTACGAGCCCTATTATTGCTCCGGCAATTATAGCCACTTTGAATTTGGTTTTCAATCTTTCACCTTTAGATAAGTCTTCTATATGTTTGAACCGTCTTTTTATCTAGAATAATATATCTTAAACACTTATAATAGTATTCGAAAAAGGAAATTAATTAAAATGCAGTCAAAATCTTTAAAAATTAATATCTGCCTTATTTTGAGTGAAGAGGATTTTGCATGGGTTATATGAGAAAGAATGTAACAGTTACAATTTTTTGTATTTTGTTACTGTCAATGTTTACCTCAGTAGAATCTAAAGAAACTGAATTTCAGAATACATGTTATAGATTTCCTTCTAAAGAAGCTTATCAACCTTTTCTTTCCTATATTGACTCATTACCAATCGTTATTACAAATGACTCTAATTTCACAGATTATGGATTTCTAGGTGATGGAACAGCTGTAAATCCTTTCATAATTGAAAATCTCAATATAACTACAACAAAAGAAAGGGGAATTTATGTTTACAATACAACTAAACACTTTCTAATTCAAAATTGTTTTGTAAACGCATCTGTAAATGGTATTGTAATAGAATCAGTTAAAAATGAAACTGCAAAAATTGAAAACAACATTTGTATTGGTAATTCTATACGAGGAATTCGTATTTATAATTCATCAAACTCACTGATAATTAATAACACCTGTTACTCAAATAGCTATTTTGGTATACATATCAAAGATTCACCAAATTGTCAAATCGAGCTTAATACTTGTTTTGATAACAGCTGGGTCGGGATGTTTATAGATAAAAGTTCTGAAAGCATAGTTAAAAACAATACTTGTTATGAGAATAAAAAAGGAGGGATTGTGTTGGATGATTGTACGAATTCTCTTATTATGCATAATCGCTGTTACTTAAATGATTTACATGGAGGGATAAGATTACTTAGGTGTTATACATCGACAGTTTCTGATAATATCTGTTATAATAATCGGCAACCTAATTTAGATATCCACAGCTCAAATTTCTCTTTAGTAACAAGAAACATTTGTTCTGGTGAAATATATGGGATTATTGTTGTTTTAGGCGGTAACGTGACTGTTTCTGACAATATCTGTGCAGGGAGTAATACAGGTATATATCTAAAGGATGCGGAATACTCAATAATCAGCAATAATATGCTTTATGATTGTGGGTTTAGAATATACGAATCAACTGTGGAAGATTTCAGGAAGTACTACGTAACTTCCAATTACGTTAATGACAAACTTTTCGGGTATTTTGTTGATGAAAATGACCTTACTCTTTCAGAAGCAATCTTTAATCAGTTACATCTTGTAAATTGTAATAACATCAAAATTAAGAACCAGTTGATAAGTAGTTTTTCTACAGGAGTAAGTCTATATTATTGCGAGGACATATCTATTTCAAAATCAGTTTTCAAGTTTAATAGCAGAAGTGGAGTCTATTTATTTAAATCTGAACGAGTGAATATAATTAACAACACTTCAGAATATAATGGGTTGTATGGAATCTTATTAGAGCAATCCTCATACAATGAGATCACATACAATGTGATAACAAATAGCGGATTATGGGGAGTGGTATTAGGTGGTGGTTCTGCTAATAACTCAATACACCATAACGTTTTCATAAACAACAACTTCTATGGTACATCCCAAGCAAAAGATGATGGAGATAATCTCTGGTATGATGAGAAAAAAGAGGAGGGGAACTACTGGGAAGACTATTCAGGAGTTGGAAACTACAGTATAGACGGTTTTGCTGGTGTTGTAGATCCTTATCCTCTTTCTGAACACCCAGTTTATAGAAATAAGAATATTTACTATGCTTTTTTCTCGTTTGCTGTTATTATTCCTCTGATGATTTATGGTTATTTCCAAATAACAATTAGGAAAAAAAGATTCAATAATCAAGAAAAGAAATTGAGATAATTCAGAATAAATTGTGAATAAGTGAGATTTAGAAGATAAAACAAGAGTGATAAAATGAAATATCAGAAAGGGTTACTAGTAGTGGTGTGTTTCAGTTTAATTCTAATGAAAAGTTGGAGTATAGAAATTACTACAGCTACCACAGATAGTGGAAATTTAAATTCTAATTCATATATAATCTCGATACCTATTGTCATACAATCTGATACCAATATCTCTCTTTACAGCTTACCAGGAGAAGGAACAGCTGTAGATCCTTACCGTATAGAGAATCTTAACATTACTACAACCGAAGAAGCGTGTATATCAATATCTTATACTACCAAATGCTTCCTGATCCAAAATTGTTTTCTGGATGGTGATAACTACAGTATCTATATTCTAAATGTAGCACCTAACAGTATCAAAATTAAGGAAAATTTGTGTCAGAATTATCAAAAATCTGGGATGGAGATCAGTAAAGCAGAAGGTATAGAGCTCATCAAAAATACATGTAATGAAGGTTTACGCTATGGTATCCATGTAATATTTTCACCAAATATTAGAATCGTAAATAATACATGTACAAAGAGTAATGAAGGAGGTATTTTCCTTAATAATTGTAATTCTAGTTATATCTATGGTAATAATATTTCAGATAATTTCAAAGGAGGATTACTTCTTGGTAGCAGTTTCTTCGCTACCGTTGTTAGCAATTCTCTTCATAACAATTCTTATTTAGGAGGGATATATCTTCATACATCTAGAGCAGCTTTAGTTGCAAATAACTCTTGTTTCAATAATGTTCAGTTTAACATTCGATTATCTCATTCAAATGATTCTGTAGTAACAGACAATTACTGTTTTGGAGGAGGAATAGGATTAACAGTAGTATATAGTGGAAATGTCTCTGTTATAAATAATGAAATTACTACCGAGTCTAATGGTATATATGTAAGGGATTCAGAATTTTCTGAATTTATTGGGAATACATTAACAGAGTGTGACTATTATTTTTACGAATTAAATCCAGCAGATTATCATACTTACACAGTGTACAACAATATGATAAATGGAAAAGAGTACGGTTATTTTACAAACCAAAATAATTTGAAAATAACAAAACCAATCTATGGTCAGCTATTTATTTCCAATTGCTCTGAATTCATGATAAAAAATCAAGTCTTGGATCAAACATTAATAGGAATACATGTTAAATTTAGTGATAGAATAACCATCATGAACAATAACTGTAGTTTCAATAAAAAACAAGGGATTCTACTTGTGCAAACAAGTAATTCATTAATCGAAAATAATATTTTAAGCAATAATAATCATGGGTTAGTGCTTGAAAACTCATCAAATATCTCTATTACTTACAATACTTTAACTAATAATTATTTTTGGGGAGTATTTTTAGATGAAGATTCAGTCAACAATCTTGTTCACCATAATTCCTTTTACAATAACAACCAGTATTACGGTACTTCCCAAGCGAGAGATGATGGAGATAATCTCTGGTATGATGAAGAAAATGAGGAAGGAAATTATTGGTCAGACTATTTTGTGGTAGTTGGTAGCTATTATATTGATGGATTTGCAAATGCACAAGATCTTTATCCTCTTTCTGAACCTCCAGTTTATAGGAATAATAATATTTACTACTCGTTTCTTTCTTTAATTGTACTAATCCCACTAATTGTATTTGGTTATTCCCGATTTAGTTCTAAAAGAAGAAGATAGTATACTTGAACAAGAATAGTTTGTTTGATTTTTGCATTTTTGATTTTCCTCTATCGAAATAAAATAAGGATATAGAAATACTAAATGTGAGATAAGTTAGAAGTCTATTTTTTTCAGGTGTTTGAGAGGAAGGTTGAAAAATTCACTAATTTTCTCTATTTTATCAATCTAAAACCCAGATTTTTAATTTTGCTTCCATAAGTAACTGATGAAGGAGATTGAGAGAAGAAAAGAGTGGGTCGAAGCCAGCTAAAGTGTGATGAGTTATATTTTTTAGATATATGAATTTCAAGGGTTTGTGCCAGCTTCAACCACTAATCTGTAAATTGATTTAAAAACTCGAGAAAAAAACTTTCCCTACTTTATAAACCAAAGTTCTGATAAGCAAAATAGAGCAAAATGAACTGGAATATGGTCTTTGTAATCTATGTAGAAGGGAAAGAGGGAAGGATAGAACTAACAAGACAGAAGATAACGACAGTATATGGATTACAATTCTTCCTGAAGAACTTCTTTGAAGAACAGAAGGAGTGGATGATAGAAGAGAGGGAGAAGAGAGCATGGAGTTATGAGATAGCTTTCGAGGATAATCTGGGAAGGGAAGTGAAACTAAAGAAACTACATGAACTGATCCATGAGAGTGAGGGGATAATGAGCTTCTTTGAGATGACAGAGAGGACAATAGGGGAGCTGTTAGTGGAGGGGATAAGTTGATAGAGATAATGGGATATTTGACAGTATTTTTCGTCATGTGGATGGTGATAATAATAGAAGAAACACATCCTGCAGAGATGAGTAGAAAGATGAAAAAAAGATATGGTTTGGGTTTATATGATAATAAAAAATACTGAATTAAAGAGATACGCAGAAAGGATAAGAAGAGAGAGAGAAAAAGTATTTAGCTGGGAAGATAGATTAGGTGCGTTCATAGGAGCAGTAGTGTTTATTTGCGGAACAGCAGCAGCATTCTATTTTGAGAAGACAGTTTTGGGGGAAGCAATATGGATGATATTATTGAGAATATTGGGAGTAATAGGTTCTGGAATATTCTTACTATTATTCTTAATAGAAGTGTTACCATTTAAGTATCTCTTCAATAAATGGGCTGAAAGAATGGAGGAGAAGATAAGAGAAGAGATAGAAGCAGAAGTAGAAGCAAACTTTCTTAATAGAAAAAGACAGTATTAGAACATCAGAATTTACACTTTTTATTTGATTCTTACTGTATATTGATCTTCGTAGTAGTACTATTTATGTTTAGCAGAGAAATTGATATTAAAAATTTGGAAATCAATAAAGTGGAGATAGATTCTTTCTTTAAACCAACCAATCATAGAATCTGATTGATTAGAATTTTAAATGAACATTCAATCGTATGATTTATAAATTAAGTTGAGACTAAAATATTTATGAAAATTACATCACTCCAACTCAGGAATTTCCTGTCTTATGGAGAAGATACCCAAGAAATCACTTTTAACAACGGAAACAACTTCATAGTTGGACCTAATGGATCTGGAAAAACCAATGTAGTAAGAGCTATTAAACTGGTGGGTTTGTGTTTAGAAAAAAACTCTGTAGATTTAGGTAAATATGATCCAGATATTAACCTAAACATAGAACTTGAACTATCAAAATTTGAGCAGGAACTACTTGGTTCAATATTATGCGTGAGTATCTATAGAGAAATAGAAGAGATGGAAGAATCAAACAGATTTAATGATTTCAAGGAAATGTTCATCAGAGAAATTATATTTGATATTGATGATAACGAAATCAATAATCTATATGAATTTAATAAAAATATTTTAAATCTTAAATTGCCTGAGACTAAACAAACCCCAGTGCTGAAAATTCAAGAAAAAAGAAATCAACTTTTTTCAAAACTGGATAAAAATAACTTTGAGAAATTTAAAGAAACCCTTGAAAAGTCTGATTTTACTTTTAAACTTGGTTTTTTGAAAGGTAATAGACTATTAGAATTCAAGAGGATTCTTTTATCAAATGATATGCATTCTAATATCGGTCAACTATTTAAGAAAATAAAAGTTAATCTTAAAGCAGATGTTACTAGATTGATACCTTCAATATCTGTTTTTCAGAAATCTAGATGCTATCTAATAGATTATGATGGTTTAAGTAATGAGAAGAACAGTGATGTTAATCTAAGTTTACTAAAAGCAATGCATATTTTTTTGAGAAAAGATGATGCTAAAATTTCTCCTAATGTTGTAAACAAAATGCTTGAAAGTACATTTGATGCAGATATTTCCTATAAGATAACTTTACCAAATCTGAATCTAAAGTATGGAAAGGGTGAAATTAAAAATCTTTCATATGAAGTATTTCAAAAAATTAAAGCGTTTTATCCGATTGAAAATGAAGGTTCTCATATTATTTTTTGCAACATTATTAAAAAACTCTTTAAAAACAGAACAATTATTATACCTGAACATAGAGGTCTTATTGCTGAAGATTATTCGGGTATCAGCTATTTCACCATAAACCAATTATCTGAAACACTTTATAGATGGAAAAATTCTTCTATACAGAATGAACGAAAGAGATTTTATGATTTAAAGAAAGAATTTGAGAATCTTTTCAAAATGAAATTTGATGTTTATGTAAAAGAAGAACCAATTAGAGTAACAGAAAATTATCCTAAACTTATAATTGGGGATGTTATTAGAACAACATCAACAACAGGATATAATGAAGATATTCAAAAAAATGTTAAATGGGCTGATATAGAAGAAAATGTTATAGAAAGAGCTCCCTTAATTCAATTTACAGATAGCATGAATGTACCAATAGAGATGCATGAAGCACCAAGTGGAGCTTATGAAACTTTAATGATTCTAACTTCTTTATTTGAAAGAGGAGATAAAACAATCATAATTGATGAGCCAGCAAGAGCATTACATCCACAACTACAAAGAAAAGTGATTAACACAATATCGAACTATCTAAATGAAGAGATTATTCCTACTTATATTTTGATTACTCATTCCCCATATTTCATTAACGATTTTCTCAGAACACAAATCTGGAAATGTGTATATGGAAAACTAATAAGATTTAACATATCTGAGATTGATGACAAAGAAGAAGAATCAAAAAGAAAGTCATCTGAAGGTAAAGCAAGTAAATTCCTAAAAAGAATCGACAGTGTAAATAAACTACTCTTTTCTAACAAAGTTATGATTGTAGAAGGACCAAACGATAAATTATTCGTTGAAGAACTGGGGACTAATTTTCCTGAGAATTTCAAATTAGAATCAAATGGTTGGGATATAATTGAATTACATGGAATTAGAAACCTTCCAATTGTTTGGAAACTAATAAAAAAACTTGAGGTTGAAGCCTTAATAGTAGTAGATCTAGATGCAGCTTTTCCAATTGCAAACAAAACTAAAGGGGATACAAAAAAGAAATATTTACCTTTCAAGGATTCTGTTCTTGGAAAAATGCTAAATGAATTCAAAGAACAAGAAGAATTATCTAAGTTTCTTGATAAGAATCTAGAAAATGTTTTAGCAAATGAACAAATTCTAAATGATTTTACCAAACTCCTTTTAGAAGATAATATATTTATTTGGAAATTGGGCTCTTTAGAAGAAGTTTTAGAAGAAATTGCTGGAGAAAAAATTAGATTAAAAAGCACAAGTAGTGAAATGATATATAGATTAGTGGAGAGAATTGGAACCGATTTTTCAGAATTTGAGGTATTAAATGATTTAGCTAATTTATTATAAATTTTCTGAACCTAATTAACAAAATATTAAATATCTGAATGTGCAATAATTTCAAATGTTATTTTACCCATTATCTGATTGTTGATTTCTTGACTGACAACAATAGGATATATTCCATTAATTCTTGCCCATCTTATGTTTTTTGCCATTGCATAATTAGTTGCTTGTCTATCTTCTTCTGTCCAATCAGGAACAAATTTTCCCAAAAGATCAACTTGTTTAGTATCAAGTGGTTTAGAATGAAGAATACCAAACCGTTTTGCTTCAACATAAACAAGACTTTGAGGTTTTGTGGAAATAAGCTTGGAATCTCTTAATATGATATCTGCTCTTCCTACACCTTTGATATGTTCTTCAGTACCATACTCTGAGGAATCATGAATATTCCACCCAAGAATTGCAAAGAAAGGATCAATGAAGTCTTTTCTTACTTCTGCTTCATTCAATTTATTTAAACCTGAACGACCTTTGTCTCTCTTGAATTTATTATACTTGTCTATTAGTTTTTTTAATTCATATTGTAGTTGTTCATCACTTTTGTTATTTGAAGTGTTATTCATGATTTTTCCCAACTTATATACGAATTACTCAAAGCAATCTTAATTATTTTTTATTCTATTTAAATTTGAGTATAAAAAGTAGTTTTTGACGAATTATTGGAGTGTATAGTATCAGAAACATACCGAAAATTGAAAAAAAATTAAAATTCTTACATCTATTATATTTAGTGAAAAAAACATCGGGATTTAAATATGTGCTATTTATCTGTTTACGATGAAAGAAAATGACAAAAAAAGATGATAAGAAAGAAAACGATGATATTCCACAAGAACAACTTCTGACTCTTCATGAACAGATTCTTAATAGAATTAAATTCCTAAATTCTCAAAAGTTTAGATTTATTTCTGTATTCCCATCATTGTTAGCAATAATTTCATTAGGAGCGTATTTTGGTTCAAGTTACATTCAGATCGATTTTCCTTCAACACAAAATGATGAACCTTATCTACGGATTGGTTTTGTAATTTTTATTGGAATCTTTGTTATTGGGTGCAATTATTTTAATCTTACAACTATGTACGAAGAGATGAAAGAATACGTGCTTCTGCATTTTGTTCGATTACAAATAAAAGGATTTGATAATGAAGAAATCAGGAAATATATTCTAGGTTATAGTATTCCAAAGAATGGAAAGGAATTGTTTTGCAGATTGATATTCAGAGGACGTACTTACTTGAACTTACTATATTCTTCTATTGTTGGATTATGGATATTAGTTTTTGACTTAGAATGGTGGTGGATGGTTATTGGTGCTTTTCTCTTAACATTTGGAATTTTCTTTGTATGTTTAGGGGGTTTTGTATTTACAGCAAAAATCAAAAAAGATGATGAAAGTTCAATTCCTTAAAGTTTGAGATTTGAGGTTCTACAACGAGATAATTTTTCTTGTATAATTTGTGGTCGTTCAGCTCCAGAAGTTGAATTACAAGTTGACCATATTATACCTTGGTCAATAGTAAAAGAACATTCACTAGACAATCTAGCAACAACATGCAAAGAATGTAGTTTAGGGAAGAGAGATAAGATTTTATCTGAAGAAGAAACAAAAAAAATAAAAGCGAGAATACAAAATCAATGAATAATTCACAATTTTACACGATACGTCCATCACGCGTAATTTTCTTCTGTCTTATACTCTAAGCAATGATATTCATTTACTGTTATTTTGTCATAAAGGTATAGTTCTGATTTCTTTTTCGTAATCATGTGAACTGCAAAATGATATGGTTCTTCTCCATAACAACAACCATCTACTATGATGGCTACTTCTTCTGCTTTCATTCGTTTTTTAACATTCTTTTTAATCCAAAGTTTAATTTCATCAAAATCTTGAGAATTATTAGGATAACAGATAGCAAGAGCTATTTTTGCTTCAGAATCTAGAATTTTGTATTCTAAAGTTTCTTCGATTATCTTATTCTTATTTGTTGAATTTTCATGTTCGACATGGAGAATAATCTTCCCTTTTTCTTGATTAATTGAATAATCCCACCAAGTTAAATCATATCTTTCTTTTTCAAATTGTACTTCGTATCCTAGCATTCTCCCCAGTCTATCAAAGTAACCGAGGATTCTATGTGTCCAAGTAGTATTTGTATGCTCTCCTGTCAATTGAAAGGAATGATAATTTCTAGTAAAACCATCCTGTAAATCATAACCATCAATAGTCATTATTTTTCCATCCAAATATTCGTTATTTAAGTAATAATTAAGATTAGTAGAATTTATCCTTATCCTTTTTAAGTTTTTATCAGAAAAAAGGTTGTGATTTAAGACTAATTTCCTCTTCGGATATCTTATCTCTAATTACTATGCCACAGTTTTTACATGTCTGTTCTGCTCTATTCTCATCAAGAATAAGATGACTTTGGTTACAAACAGAACAATCTACTTCATCCATGTGTTTGGAGTAAAGCTTAACTTCTAGTTCTTGTAATTCTCCAACTACATAAGTAGTTAAATCAACTAGATTTTTACACTTTCTACCTTCTAGAAACTGAGGTTCTTGCATGAATACCTCAAACTCTTTTTTCATCTCGAAAAAAACATCAGTAACCATCTTAGTGAGAGTAAACCAAGTTGGATCATCTTTTCCTTTCTGTAATCTTGCTTCATATCTTCTAATAGCTTCCATCTGGTCCTTAGTTTCCGATAGATCTATTGTCATCTCTGATGGTAAATCAATACTTCTTCTAAATTCTTTAAATGATTGTAGTTCTTCTTGAAACCTTTTAAAAGAGGAGAGATATTTCTTTACTTCTTCTTTTAATCTTGTATACATGTTCTTACCCACTTCTTTCACCAACTATCCTTTTTTACTTTCAGTGGGATGTAAAACAAGGAGTGTAGGTGAACTATTATCAGGAGTTTGATTTATAAAGGTGGTAAAAACAACATTGAAAGAAATGAAAGAAAGAATATTGGAAATTTACGACACATTTGCAGCATCTGAAAATAAGACAGGTTTTTAAGGAAACAAGAGGATCTAGAATTTGATAAAATTACTATCTAGGAGTCAAGAATAATGAAATATGAAAAAATTCTTTCCTTTTGCTTGATAGTATGTATTGGATTGGCACCTTTACCTGATATGTGTAATAATCAACTCAAAATGTTAGATTGGTTAAAATGCGGAGCAATTGGTGATCCTGTTATAAATCCAGCAGTAAAAGTTGGAAATCTTCAAGATGCAGCATATAAGTATACAGAAACAGATGTAATTGTGTATGAGCATGGAGTTACTATAGATGATTATGTTACTGTCGTAATAATTGATGATGGTTTAACTGATTTGGAATGGAAAGCTTTAGAACAAAATCCTGAAGCGAATGTGGATATTGTTGGGTTCTTAACAAACGATTTCAGATGTTATAATGAAATAAAATTCATTACTAATCCTAATGATCCATTTCTAGACAATCAAGTGTTTCATGGACATGGATTTGCAGTTATATCTGTACTAGCTTCCATCGCCAGAGATGTAAAAGTCATTTTTATCGATTTATATGTGGAAAATGAAGAGGAAGAGTTATATGATCCCTATGGATTTACTTATGGACAATATGAAATTTGGGAATGGATAGATGATAATCAAGCATCAAAGGATATCGATATAGTTTCATGGTCTTGGGTCTCAAGAATTGATTTTACTGAAGATACAACAATCCATCAAAAATGGGCAAGTTTGATTACTAAAAATGTGATGTTACTTACAGCAGCTGGTAACTATTACAATTATCTTAATTACCGTTGGGGTTATAATTACATGTATCAATCATATTACTCTGAGTGGTATGCTGTTGGTTCAATAGATCATGAAGATCGAAGCGACTCATGGATACATCATAAATCCTGGTTTTCATCTTGGTATAAATCTTATACTACAGGTAATCATATTGTAAACTGGGTAGAACCAGGGAATGGTATACCTATATTAACGGATGCATATTATGATCAATCACTTGGAATCTATAGAGGTATTTGGAAATATGGAGCTGGAACCAGTTTTAGTACTCCCTATTTGGCTGCAACAATTGCTTTGATAATAACAGCTTATCACAATGGAATAGGTTCTTCTACTGACCCTTCTCTCCAGAAAGTTTTGGATATCTTATACTATGCTAGTTCGCGAAGCACTTTTGATCAAAAATTTGGATATGGATATATAGATGCTTATTTAGCATTTGGAAAGGCATATACGGAGGGGAGACTAGCAAGGTAAGAATTATTAAACCTCGTACTTAACTTTAATTAGGTACGTCTGCTAAAAAGATTAAATGGAGGAAAAAGTATGATTAAACCACTAGGAAAATATCTTACTTTAATATTAATTGCATACATATGTGTTTCTTCAATCAATTTATCAGTTTCTGGTAATCTTCCTGTTATTGCTTCAAGAGTATCAGAAGTTAGTGAAATTGCTGTAATTACTAATCTATATAATAAACCAAATTCTACTCTATTTGGTATCGGTGTTACTGTAGAAATTCTGAATAGAGCTGAGGAAAATCAAACAGTAGTTGAGTTATCAGATTTTTATCCTAAAGTCTTCATAAATGCAACCCTTAGTAACCAAACACTGGTAATTGATCCATTGATGATAGCTCATGCAACAATAATGCACTATTCTTATGCTCCAGGAATCACTGTTGAACATAGTTACGTGAAATTTTATATTAATCAATCGGGTTTATCTCAACCCGAGGATGGAAATTATACTCTCTGGAGACCAATAAATACAGGTTATTTTGTAAATAACATAACTACTCTAGAACTACCTGCTTTAATAAAGATGAATTCAGGTAATATGAATGTCACTTACATTGAATTTGACTATTATCCTACTGAACAAACAAATGTTTCTTTTGCATTACCACTATTATCCATTTTGTTGATATGTACTGTGATTTTCGCAATCCGAAAGAAAAATTCAAACAAGAGATAGAAATTTCCCATAATATCTAAGATATTGGAAATTGAATACAATAAAGTTATTTGTTTAGATTATTCAAGTAAATGCAAAAAGGAGAAAAAATATCCAACTTAATATACATCTTTGCTCTATCATTATAAACTGAAATCTCCTCTTTCTTTTTAATATGGACGAGAATCGGAGTAAGTATTCAGACTTTAAGTTAGGTAAAGTAGATATTGAGACAGAGAAAGCCTTTCTAGCTCTTATTGATGGTTTTGTTGATAATCCTATCTGGATACCTAAGTCTGTTGTTGATCCTGAAACCAAGCTCATCAAACAATGGTTCATTGACCAAAAGGATAAGGAACTGAAGGATTTTATGAGACCGAAGAAACAATTAGGATTAGAAGATTTTATATAAAGATAGAAAATGAATTCTACAGTTGATAATTAACCTTTTTAACCTTCTGGATTGCATCGTACTTTAGAAGCTTCTAAAATACCTATAGGATTCTCTGGAACACAATTACACACCCTTCCCTCGAATTTTTTTGGTAGAGGTCTTCCCGCTGTCTCTTCTGCCAATCGTAGTTCTTCCCAATTGACGTTCCACATACATTGTTCTATTATGCATTCTCTATATTCTATTCCCATGTGATTGAAAATGATTTTACCTTCGTTACTCATTCGCATATGTAAAGTAACTTATAGTGCACTTTAAATATATTTACTTCCTTTGTATTTGCGGTGAATTACATTTGAATAAAAAGATTAAAATTCTGTTCATTGGCTTACTATTTATTTTCTCAGCTGTTTCATATCCTTCTGCGCTTACCTTTGAAGTACATACTGTAACAACCACTCGTGGGACAGAGATTTTAATTAAGCCTTCTTTTGATGATGTTTCTCTGAATCATAATCAGAAAGCGGAAGGTAAAATCATTATAGAACTTGGAGCGCTTGGAAGCAATGTACAAGGAATAAAAAACATAGGTTTAACTATAGATATTTATACAATTGGTAACATTGAAACAAAAACCTATAGCGAGGAATTCACAACTGTTGGTAGCTATATTACACAAGACCTAACTATTAATTATAATTCAAATTGGGGGACTTGTAATGTTCGTTGCCTATTAACTTTTACAGAAAACATACCACTAGCGACAGATGAAGACCATAGTTCGGCATGGTTGGTTTTGTTTGAACTGCGTCCAAATCCAGATTCAACTTCTTTTATGATGCTTTCTCTTCTCTTATTTGTTCCTCTTTTGAAGCCTATTTACAATCGTTTTCAAAAAGACTAACAAATCCTCTTTATATTAAGATAATAATTTTTTATAACTTATTTGTTTAAAAAGAATGAATTGTGATGAAATGATGAAGCTTTTCGCTCTTATATTAGCAGATTATCAGAGAAACTGTGATGATGCAATGCAATATTTAAGAAGAGAAATTTCGCTCTATCCAGATGGGATAAGTTTTGGTACAATTCAAGCAAACAATCGTATTTCTCGTATTGATATTGATTGGAATGGGAATATACGTATAAATGATGTAGAAATAAACATAAGATTTGGACAACAGAAAACTTCAGGTAGAATTATTCCAGGATGGGAAAGCACTAGAGGTGTATACTCATTAGGTGATGGTGGGAATTGGTTATCAAAGTTAATCAATGAAATCAAAATAGAAGCACTAAATCTAGTTTTCTCGTTCCCAGAAAAAGCAAAGATACGAGATTTCTTCAAATGGATTACTACAAATTGGCACTTCCTAAATTGAAGAAATGGTGAGTCATTTTCACTCCTCCACTCTTTTTTTGCCACAGAAAGCTTAAATCTATAGAATATGAATATTATTACAAGGAAAGAGGAAAATGAACAAAGTCCAAGAATCACAGATAATTCAAGAATTTCTGGATTTTATCATGATTAATGATGAAAAGTACAATGTATCTCATCAATATACAAAAATTGATTATTTTTCTACAGGATATTTTAATTGGGATTTTTTAGAACTCATTACAATTATTGAACAAGAATTCCAATTTTTTAAAACAGCAGAAAAAATTCTTTCTAATGATGCTCAGAATGAATTACTGGAATTATATGGATTAGAGAAGAAAGACGATTATAATAAGAGAATTGAGAAATTAACTAACAGTGTAAAAATGAAAATACAATCTGGGAATTTTATACAAAAGTATCCAGAAATAGAAATACTGTTTAGTATTGTGGTAGGCATATATTTGAAGCATTTTAATAAAGAAGGAAGAAGGTTTGAAAAAAAACAACAAGAAGAAACTGTAAGAGATATTCTGAGGACACTGGTTCAATTTTATGAAAATCTAAAACAAAGAGTGGATGTAAAGGATGAAACAAGTGTAATTGCAAGGAAATTGATAATCTTTATCTCAATGTTGGATGATTTAACTTTTTGTTATGATTTAGGAGATACGCTAAGTGAAAGAGAATATGGGGAATGTGAACACATAGTAAATGAAAGAATAATAAGAGCAGTAATGTTAGATGAGATATATAGGAAAAAGAAAAAACAACAAGCAAATAAGAAGAAACTGAGAAATATCTGTAGGGAAATAATAGCAGATTTAAGAAGAGCAAAATACTTGCAGTGGGTATTGGATTATAACAAAGTGGAACCAATATTAGACACACTAACAGGAAAAATAAGAATGTATATTGAAGAAGAAGTAGATTTACCATACGAGAAAATAATAAAAGAAACAAAAGAAAGTTTTCCGAATGTTTATCTAAGGGGAGAGGAAAGAGAAGAGGAAAAGAAGAGAGGATTTCTAGAGAAAATAGAAAAATTAGAAGAATATCTAAAAAAGCATAACAAAGTAAAACATGAATAAATTAAATAATATCTTCTTCAGCAACCATGAGACGAGTGAGGTCGATAAAGGCTTTTTCAGTGTTAGTACCATCTTTAGCAGAAGTAAACATGAATTCAGATTTAGGAGTATCTTGAACAAGTTGTTTTAAGTGGTCTTCAGAAACAACTTGAT
>JAGLXK010000009.1 GCA_023132955.1 Candidatus Heimdallarchaeota archaeon | reverse complement strand
GTACTGGTAGCGCTATAGCAATGACGATGGAAGCTGTTGAAAAAGGATTGCTATCAGGACCAGAATTTGAAGGAGTAAAGTTTGGAAATAAAGAGAAAATTCTAGAAATTCTCGAAATGATAGCTTACAGAAAAGGATTTGGTGCAGTTCTAGCAGAAGGAGTAGCACAGGCAGCAGAAAAATGGGGAATAGAACACTTAGCAATACATGTCAAAGGACTTCCCTTCGCAGCTTGGGATCCTAGAGGAAAACTGGGATTAGGCTTGAGTTACGCTACAGCTGCAGTAGGAGCTTCGCATTTACGTGGTTGGCCTGCAACTTCTGAGGTTCCAAAAGACAAGAGTGCATTAGATGTAGTTGATTCACTAATGGAGCAGCAAGATTACAAATCTCTCTTAGATTGTTTAGTAGTTTGTACTTTTTCATATGCTATTAAAGAAGGATTCAGCTTTGAAGACAGACAAAACATTCTATCAGCTATGTGGGATAGAAAAGTGTCCAAAGAAGAAATGATGGAAATAGCTCAAAGAATCTGGATAACTAAACGTCTTTTCAATATCAATCAGTTTGATGATTACAAGCCGATTGAATATGATGTACTTCCTCATAGATTCATGAATGAACCTTTACCTTCAGGTAGAGCAGAAGGAAGCAAAGCTTTTGATAATGAAGAAGATTTCAAGAAATCATTACAGCTTTTATACAAAAAACGAGGTTTAGATGAAGTAGGAATACCTAAAAAAGATGAAATTAAACGTCTAAAAATTGATGACTAAAATTTCCTCTTTTTCTCTTACCTTTTCAAGAAATTGTAGGTATGTTTTCCTTTAAACGAGAACTGGAAGAAATCTGTTTGCTCTACTATCCTAATAGCCTTCTTTTTGTCAGGTCGGTGAATAGTCAGAGATAGTCTTCCCTTAGGTTTCAAAATTCTATTTATTTCTTGTAATATTTTCTCAGGCTCACTTAACATATGAATAGTATCAAACAATAAAACAACATCTATAGAACTGTCTCCTAAACCGGTATCACAATCTGAATATATTGTTTCGATGTTAGAATATCCTCGTTGTGAGGATTTTTTCTTAACTTTCTTTATTGAAAGAGGATGAATATCTAAAGCAAAAACCTTACCAGATTTTCCAACTAGTTCAGATGCAGCAAAACTAAAACTACC
>JAGLXK010000089.1 GCA_023132955.1 Candidatus Heimdallarchaeota archaeon | reverse complement strand
TGCAAAAATGAGATATGGACATTCCTATGAATACGAGAAACTGCTTGATGTTACAGAGTATCTTGATGGAAGAGTTACTCCCTTCCAGATTCCTCTAAGTTCTTTGAAGGGTAAAGACATTTCATTTACCATTTCTATTCGTGGTTATACTCTTTTGGATTCTCCTTTACCTTTACTTGGAATTCCTTATCTTGGTATAACAGCTCAATCAGAAACCGTTGTGAATGGAAGAGAATTGAGAGCTATAGATTATGCTACTAAGGATGTTTATACTCAAATTTTACCTGTTGAAATTGATGACCATGAAGAACTTGTATTAGCTAGAGATCAAGCTGGTACTGTAGCTAGTTATCTTTCCTTTATTGGAACTAACTCATCTTATTTTGATTGTTCTGGTTATGTTCTTTCCGAATACTTATATGAACCTTCTAATGCACCTGGTGATTGGAAAGCTGATGAAGATGGTCAATCTCTAACTTTTGATTTCTCTGAAGATAAGAAAGGAACTGTTATTCTCAAAAAAGAGAAGTTATTGTTTACTTCAGGAACTCTTGAAGCTCAATTATCTTTATATGAATATGGACTTGCTACTGGTATAGTTTTCAACTACTTTGAACAAGATGATTTCTGGGCTTTTGCAGTTCAGAAAGTTAGGGATGGAGATGATTTGGCCTTGATAATTCATAATTATGCTATAGTTGATTCCATTCCTTTACAAAGCAAATTACAAAATGAGATAACTTTTACTATTGTAAAAAATTCATATTTGGGCTCTTATCATTTCTATGTAGATAACCAACTGGCATTTATTAGGTCAATCTCAAGAAATTCATTGTATTTAGGTTTCTTCTATAGACTTATTGAAAACAGAAAACAGAGTGATTTTTATCCAGCACAATTTTATGGGTTAAGTCACATAGGTATAGGTGAGTTTGATGCAACTAGAATGTATCTAACTGTCCAAAATCCTATGAACAAGGAAGCAATTATCAAAGTTAAGGAGTACTATGTAGATAATGCTTTATTTGTTCGAGAAAGGGAACTAGCTTCTTTTCTTGT
>JAGLXK010000088.1 GCA_023132955.1 Candidatus Heimdallarchaeota archaeon | reverse complement strand
TCCATTAAGAAAAGCTCCCATACCTCTGATAGCTGTATAGAGTTCATCTTTTAATGGATTCAAGATTAGACCAATCACTGGTTCTCCATTCTTAACTAAAGCAACTGATATCGCATATTCAGGAATGCCCTCAACAAATTCTTTAGTTCCATCAATAGGATCAACAATCCAGACAAAATCTTTAGTAAGTCTTTCTGGATTATCCCTAGTTTCTTCAGATAACCAACCTATTTCTGGAAAAGCTTCAAAGAGTTTATCTTGCAAGATAGCGTTTACAATTAAATCACCGGTTGTAACTGGATCATCATTAGCTTTGAATGATTTCTCGAAACCATTCTCTACAATTTCAAGTAGAGCTTTACTAGCCTCTTTTGCAGCTTCACAAAGGACTTCAAACGCTTGTTTTAACTCTATGTTCACAGTTACCACTTCTAGCACACATCTGCCATGAGCGAGTATATTTAAAATGTTCCATAGAACGTTGCAGAATCTAAATATTATCCAAAATTGAGTAACTAAGGAGCTCCTTTTTTTGTTCTTGGTTTTCCTTCTGTTTGAAATAGAATTGTTCTAGTCTTTTTTCCTCTTTCGTTGATAATTTTGGTATAGGAATCTTAAGTAGAAAGTCTATATCTATCTGAGCTAAAGACCGACCCTTCTCCATGCTTAAAATGCTATAGACTCTGTTAAATTCAGGAGAGTTTAGAATTACTGCTAATGCAAAAAGATTTGTCTGTTCATTTTTAGGAGAAACTGAGTGACAATTGTTGAGATGATAATAACCAGTAGTATCAACAGCTGTTTTGATATAATATCCTGTCTGTCTCATGATAATCTTAGGATTTTTAACAATTTCAGGATTAAATCCTCCAGACCATAAAATGGATGGATCTATATTTAACCAGTGTTTTCTGTATTCTAGATGGAATGGTTTTACTTGACTACCTGAAATGATTCCTCGCTTCCAAGTATCTGATTCTTTTCTGGTACTAATAATATTCTTTTGACCAACCTTGCTTCGAACACCCGTATGAACTGTCGCAACATCCTCGATTTTTTGAAGACATTTTCCTCTCCATCCTTCTACAAACTCTTTATCTTGTTTATTAAAATACAAATGAAAACGATTGTAATCTGTTGAGTGAAAATCTGTCTGGAAGTTTCCGTATTCTTCCCATTTTTCTTTAATGAAAGTTTCTTGAGAAGAGATCCATCTTACTGGAAATGATTTATCGCT
>JAGLXK010000087.1 GCA_023132955.1 Candidatus Heimdallarchaeota archaeon | reverse complement strand
AGCGTTTTAAGTAAACTCATGCCTGAGGCACATTTGAAATTTTTAGATTATGTCTTAGAGCTAAGAGAGAAAGCAGAGCTAGAAGGAAAAGCGGAAGAATATTTAAGATTAAAGGGTTATGGGATCTGCGTAATCAAAGGAGTTAGCTATCCCTTCTATTTTAATCGCAAAGACTACCCAATAGCACATATAGAAAGCTATGAATCAACTATAATAGAATCAACACAATTGTCAAGTAGACAACAACAACGACAAATTTATTTGAATCCTTCTTTAGATCCATTGAAAAATTTAGAAAATGTTTTTGTTTCTTATCATCCTGATACTGAAAGAAGTATAAGAGATTGGTTTGATCACATTGTAAGAAAGATGAAACAACAAGATATAGCTACATCAAGCGGGCGTAAGTCTCATAGTTCGGTTTCTACAAATGTAGCTTACTTTGAAAAACAGATTCAACCCAAAGTTCAAGGATCAAGAACAGGTATAGGTTTATTTTGGGAAACAGCTGTTTTTCATACAGTTATTAGATTAATACAAGAAAAATGTCCTGGTCCCAAGTATAAAATAAGAATAGAAGGTGAGAAGGAAAAAGTCATAGAAGATTTAGAGGAGGGTTTACCAATTCGTGATATTACTAAACCAGGATGGGAAAATGATACTTTTATTTTCGAAGGACATCCCCTACTTACCTTTGCCTGGTTGGGGGGCGAGAAAAGGGTGGACTTCGAACTGACGATCAAAGGTCAACCCCTTCCTCTTGAAGCCAAATGTGGACTCTTCAGTAACAAACACTCTTATTCTCAGGATAAACTCCAACCGTTGATTAATTATCCTGGAGAAAAGAAGTTTATCGTTTCATTCACTCCTTCATACCAGGATAAAGTAGGATCAGAAAGAACGGACTCAGGGGGATTCAAGATCAACCAGGGAGACAAAAACATTATGAGGTGGGTAGGGGATATGTTAGAAAAACTTTCTGAGGGTGAACCATAGTTTAGAGGAGTTTAATAATGATGTGCGGCATAACTGAAGATATTAGAGCTATTTTAAGAGTAGCCAATCTTTTAGAAATTTATGAGTTTTGTGAAAAAAGGGATAACAAGCGATTTAAACTTAAAAAACGACTTAGAAAGAGCAATCCTAAGGAGAGTTTAACTAGTGGTGAGTAATATATCATAGATGAAAATCGTTGCTCTCCATAAGTCTTTGGTATTAATCCCACCAGGTATGTTTTCGAAAGATATATTTTAGATCCTCTGTTTTCAATGTCGATTCTTCAAACTTCTGAAATTGTTCTATTTGTTCTTTGAATTTATTATATTTTCTTTTGGCACTACCATACTGATTCTTTACTGTTGATTCAGTTTTATTAAGCTCTTTAGCAATTTGATTAAATTCGGGCTTATCCCAAGAAGTATTTTTATAATCTCTTAAATGAATTACTTTCCACTCTTCCTTAGAAAAGATGAAAGGTAAAGGGTTTTCAATTTCTTTTTTTTCTTTCATGTGATCACCGTCTCGGATATCCGAGAAGTCTATTAATTCTATGGTCTTTTATGGTCCTAATAAGTCTATTGTTTTTATGGTCTTTCTTCCAGGTAATTAGGACTATGAAAAATATAGTCTTTTTCTGCAGGTACTTTGTTTAAATTTTTGCATAAATAGAATGGGTGAGGATGATTAGAAAAAAACACAACTTATCTTTTAGAACTTACAAAAGAGCAAGTACTAGAACTATTTACACTGAAACGATTCTTTCAGGACCAGCTCGGCGTACATTATTTTAATAGCGGATGGAATCAGCTGCAGGATAAAGGTTTTATCAATGATATCATCCAATATGCTAAAAACCATTGGTATGATTACAATATCGAGCAATACTTTGAGAGAGTGAGAAAATATCTACCTAAGGACTATTCAAATAACCAGAAATACATCAAAAATTCATTCTAAACTCAGTTTTTGCTATGATATATATTATTCATCACACTAGTAACTCGTGTTAGATTTAAAGTATGGAACCTATTTTCTCTTAAAAAAGGTTAAAAATGAAGATTTTGAGAAAATGAAGGAGTTTAAGCGATTCTAAAAAAAGGAAAAAAAGGAAAAAAAATGATTGATCATGAAACTTTCAGGATAAGTTCTCCTGCTAGAGTTAATTCTGCTTCTAATTCTCTTCTCTTCACAGTCGTTTTTGCTAGTCCTTCCTTTTCCAAAAATTTCATAATCCTAGATATTGTCGATTTTGATAGTTTTGACTCTTCTACTAATAGTCTAAAAGTTTTTTTTCTTTCTTTTAGCAATAGAAGTATCTTTTTCTCTGATTTATCTACTGTAGCAACTATTTTAGGTAATTCTACTTCTACAAATTCGCCTTTGGAACAAGAATAATAATAACTTCTATTGATTTTCTTCATGAAAAGTATAGTATTTATCGTCAGAGCAATTAACAACTCTTGTTGATCTGCGTTAAGATTAACAATAACCTCTCCTTTAGCTTCTTCAAAAACATTAGCAATTGTTGTTATAAGTGAAGATTGTTCTATTCTCTGAAAATCTATTCTCTTTAAAGAAGGCTTAATTGATAGTTCTTTAAGTAGCTGCAAATTCTTTTCTATATACTGTTCTTCCACTAGTTCGTTGATAAGTAAGCTGATCTTATCTCCTTTACTCAATCCTTCTTTAAGTAGAAAAAAAAGTGTTTTCTCATCAAAATAAGTTACAAATGTCTTACTCATTGTTTTTCACTACCTGTCGTTGAATTCTTTAAATTTATCAACAAGATCCTCTAAAGAAAGTTCATAAGTAACTCTTTCTCCCCCACCCCAGTTTTCAACAACAGTTATTTTACTGTTTGGTCTTTTAGCTTCTTCATTTAGATGAGGGAATTTGAAAAATTCTGTTTCTTCTTTTACTCTACTCAGGTGTATTAATTCCTTTTTGAGTTCTGATGTTTTGCTCATTGTTTTTCGCCTTATTGTTCTTGGTAAATAACAGTAAGAAACAACCTATATAAAGTTTGCCTTAATGTATCTATTGAACAAACATTAAACATATTACTGTATTCTAACAACAAACAACAAGCAATTTTAAGAGTTTAATTTGCTTGGGCATGTATATTATTTTACAGCTAAAGTAGAAAACGCCTTAGCGTTACTTATTTGGATTTATTGTTTAAGAGATTCTAACTTGGGAAGAATAGAGTTTAAAGCGTTTTACACTTTGAAAAAACA
>JAGLXK010000086.1 GCA_023132955.1 Candidatus Heimdallarchaeota archaeon | reverse complement strand
ATACTAAGTTCTGAAGGATTGGTCACAATGTATTTTATTACTGGATATATATCGGAAAATATTCGTCTACTAAAAACAAATGAAAAAAGCTGGTCATCCTTTGCGACTGCAAACAAACTTGAAATTAGTCTTTTATACCCCAGGAAGAAATTTGTTAAAGATTTCTTAATACTATTAATTTTATCCTCACTTAATTTTTCTTCATCAGTTAAAACCTCAACGTAGAATTCTTCCATTTTGACTGTTGGAATAGAAATTTCAGGGAGTGGTAAAGATTCTTCTGTAGATACTTCATTACTAATAGTTTCCTGTGGTTTCTTCTGTCCTTTTTTTCTTATTTCTGCAACTAATTCTAAAGGTATGATTGTATCCCCCATATCAAACAAAGAAGAAATTTCACTAATTGATTTATTTTCTGTCAAAATTTCATACCTAAGAGAAATATTCTGTATAAGTGCACTTTCAATTTCTTTGCTTAGGTTTTCCTTAGTGATTATAACAAGCAATTTTCCATCATGGAGTTCTGCAAAAAGAAATTTGCTCGTGCCAAAATCTATTGACATAACCTCTTCATTACCTATAGCATAAGTATAGCTGTACAGTGCTGATATGAATCCGAATACTAATACATCGTCTATATTCAAGAAATCTGTAAATTTTTCAGTAAAAATACTAACTCCTTGATCTATGACTTGGATTGAGAAAATCCTCTCTCTATACTTGGAGATATCAACACTCATCTGATAGAGATATAGTAAGAGGATTTTTATTCTTATTGTTGTTTTTCACCAAAAAAATCAGCGATTTTTGATTGGGTATAGAAAGTTAGTCCAATAGATTCTAAATTTCTTTGAATGTAATCCTGCGTTGATGAGAACAAGTAAACATTCCGCTTCCATATTGTTTCTAAGTCTTTATTATCTTGAAAATTTCGATTTTTTCTCCAGTTTTTTCTTCTGTTTTTATAAATCCCATAATCTTTTAAGAGAACCAGATATCCCATGAACGTAAACTTCTTCAAAACTTGAGGAAATTTCTTTCTTTCCAGTTCACGCAAAATTAAAATTCTTAGATATTCATTTAGTTGTTCTAGAAACTTATCTTCATTTCCTGCAGATACTTTACTGTAATGTTTTGCTTCAAAAACAATATAGTATGTTTTGTCCCTAATAGTTCTTTTCGCTAATATATCTAATCTCTTATTCTCAATCCTTTTCTCTTCCCAAACCTCAAAACTGTTATTGTGTAAAAAATGTGCTATTGAACTCTGAGCTACTCTCCATGCTTCAGTAGATTTTTCATTATTGAGATTCATATAGAATTTTCCCATTCTTCAAATTGTGCGGCTGTTTTATAATCTTTATTCTTTATAGCAATGTCTTTTGCTTTGTTATAACAATCTTTAGCTTCATTCTTAAGTTTTAATTCTTCATAGAGTATCCCTAGATTCGCCCAAGAAATGGCTTTGTTTGGTTCAATATCTATAGCTGTTTGATAAGCTTCAATCGCTTCATCATATCTCTTTAATTCTTTTAGAACATTACCTAAATTGTTTAAAGCTGCATGATCTTCAGGATTTAACTTCAATACTTTTTTGTATGTTTCTTCAGCTTTTTTGTAAAGTGATAATTCTTGATATGCTAGCCCAAGATTAAACTGTATCCTAGAATCAGCCGGATCAAATGATATTACTTTTCTGAAAGCTTCACTTGCACCAAGATAGTCTTTAGCTCTCATAAGAAGATCACCTATTTTGTTCCAAAGAGTAGTTTCATCCCAAGGGAGATAAGAAGATACCATCTTAAGAATGCGAACTAATCGCTTATCATCATGAAGCAAAGTCAAAATTGAAGTAATTTTCTGAAGATACTTTTGAACTTCTTTTCCAGACATCAGTAATTCTTCATAGATGCTTATGGCTTCATCCACCCTACCCATTCTTTCATAAACCAAAGCCAAATTCTCCAATATTCCTGCATTCTCAGGAAATTTTGATACACCAATCTGGAGTATTTCCAGAGAATTATCATATTTCTTTCTACTAATTAGCCCAGTTACGAATCGAACAATGGATTCAGCTGAAGACATCAATTGAATTTGCTTAATAAAGTACTCATATTCTCCCATAGATTCAATGGTTGCTATAGCTTTTCCAGCTAAAGTCCAACACTCTAAACATGCTGGATCCAGTGTTAAAGCAGTCTTAATTGCTTTGATTGCTTGTTCATTTTTATACTGAGCAAAGAAGCAATCAGCTAATTCATTCCAGTACTCAGGTATATCATTTTTAATCTGAAGTGCTTTCTTGAAATATTCTTCAGCAATGAGGTAATGTTTGCCTTCAAATGCTGCTTTTCCTGTGAAAAATAATATTACATGGCTATCTGGTTGCTTAAGAACTACGCTTGAAAAGAGAATAAAAGCTTCATCAGTATTATTATTGGCTAAAGCTTCTTGCCCGTTAACAAAATCTTTGTTTGCGTATAATTCCCTTAATTCATGCTCAAATTGCTGTTTCAATTCAGTTGATGTCTGTGCTCTTCGGGTTAGAGATTTCAAAGATTTTGGTAAGGGATAAGTAGTTGAAATATTTAATATCCTATATGCATCTGATGTTGAATCTTTTTTCTCATTGTTTGAATGTTCTATAAAATCTGGACGAAGCCTAAGATAACAATCCATTGCTTCCTCATGTTTACCTTGAAGCATGTATATTGACATCAAGTTTGCCCAAGCAAATTGGTTGTCTGGATTGTAATTAGACAATTTACTATAAATTTCGATTGCCATATCATATTCTTTAATTTCAGTTAAAAGATTAGCTAGTATAATAACTTCATCTTCACGTTCATAGGGTAGCTTAGAGAGTTCTTTTTTCAGTACTTTCTTTATTAAATCAAAATTGTCTGTAAACTCTTTAAGAAAAATGTCATCCTCGAATTTGAATAGACTTGAAGTAATTTCACCAGGAGGATAACTTGCATATATTTTACTGGTTGAATGTACAATTTCAGAAGCTATAGTCTCCAATAGGAGGGTAGTATTTTTCAACATTTCATCTATTGGTCTAATATTTTCTTGTGTCATTTAGTTTCACAAACCAGACTATTTGCTTTGCCCCCTAAGTCGTAAATGACCCCAACCAGAGGTTCGTATTAGTTTTCAACTAATCTCTTTGAAATAGCTCTTCATTACCCGTTGTATTTAAACATTGCTAGTTAATTTTTGATCACTAGTCTAGTTTCAATAATATAATTCACATGGGTATTTATTAATATAATCTTCTAAAAAAATGGAGTTTGTGCAAAAAATCGAATTTCCAACCATTTCTGAAGCATCCGTTTTACATTTTCTCTACTCATGCAATAAAGCTTATATGGACTCTCATAAACAAAACAAAGACACTTATGAGTAATCGAAAAGAGAGTGAAACTGAGATAGATGATTACATTTTTTGTTCCAAATGTGGGAAAATCATACCATCCAATGCAAACAATGGAATTTGTACTAAATGCAATACACCTCTCAATCAACCAGTAGTTCACAAGCCAGTAGTTCATAAGCGATTAAATACAAATAAAGTGTGGGAGGAGTATTTTCCTTATATTGAAGTTAGACCCCTTCAAAATCAAATTATAGAGAGTATTTCTGAAGAAAACAACAATCAAAAACATATAATTATTCAAGCAGCTAACGGTATAGGTAAAACAATCGCTATTTTAGCAGCTTTATTACCAATCTGCATAAAGAAAAAGAAAACTATAGTTTACTGTTGCAGAACTCATCAACAAATGAGCAGGGTGATAGAAGAACTAAAGATGATTAAACAGCTTAAACCTATCTCAGGAATAGCTCTAAGAGGGAGAAAAGAATTATGTTTACATCCGATTATTCAGAAGTTTGCATTAGATGCTGCAAATGCTGCAGATATCTGTAGATATCTAAAAAAAGAGAATAAATGCAAATATTTCTCCAATATTGCTAAAACAGATATTAAAAACAAAATAGAAGAGATAACAAAAAAACAAGTTCTAGATAGTTTGGAGGTATTTGAAATTGGTAAATCCTTTGAAGTATGCCCATTTGAAATTTCGAAGAAAGTGATACCAAACGTAAA
>JAGLXK010000085.1 GCA_023132955.1 Candidatus Heimdallarchaeota archaeon | reverse complement strand
ATACCTTTAACTTCTGTTTTTCCATGAACTGCTCTCTCAACTTCTCTTGTTACTTGGCCATAATTTATCTCTGGAACTAAGATTGTTTTTACTTGATCTGCAAGTTCCTCTATTCTTTCGTCTGGAAAAGGCCACAAAGTGATCAGTCTTAATAATCCTGCTTTGATGCCTTTTTCTCTAGCTCTGCTTATAGCTCCCTTAGCAGCTCTTGCACTAGAACCAAATGAAATTAAAGCAATTTCAGCATCATTTAGCATGTATTCATCTAGTTTGATTATTTTGCTTTTATTCAATCTGATTTTGTCATTTATTCGTTTCACGTTTATTTCTTGAGCCTCAGCAGATATTACAGGATAACCTCTCTCATCATGGGTAAGACCAGTCATCATTACATTAAAACCTTCACCTGCTGTTGCCATTGCAGGAACAAGATCTTTACCTGTTTTGTATGGAAGATATTCTTCAGGAGATACTGTTGGTTTTTTTCTATTGATTATCTTTATCTTATCCTTTGTTGGAATTACTAATCTTTCACTCATGTGCCCAAGTGTTTCATCCATAAGTAATGTCACTGGCAATCTGAATTGTTCAGAGAGATTGAATGCTGTTATCATTAGATCAAAACACTCTTGAACATTACTGGGAGAAATTGCTATTGGTTCATAATCTCCATGAGATCCCCATTTTGCCTGCATAACATCTTGTTGACCAACTAATGTGGGTAAACCAGTAGATGGTCCTCCTCTCTGAACATTTACTATTACACAAGGAGTTTCTGTCATCATTCCTAAACCGATACTTTCTACCATAAGAGAATACCCAGGTCCAGAAGTTGCTGTCATGCTTTTAGATCCTCCCCATGCAGCTCCTAGAAGTCCAACAATAGACGCAATTTCATCTTCAAACTGAACAAAATGTCCATTCACTTGAGGTAATCTAATCGACATGTGTTCTGCGATTTCAGAACTTGGTGTAATTGGGTACCCTCCAAAAAAACTACAACCTGCAGCAAGTGCTCCTTCTGCTGCTGCATG
>JAGLXK010000084.1 GCA_023132955.1 Candidatus Heimdallarchaeota archaeon | reverse complement strand
GATTATGTTAGCTCTTGCTGGTTGCTCTAATATGAATATCAATGAACATGTTGCTGAACCCTTCCTTAAAGCATGGGCAAAGATGCATGCAGATATTGATGAATTAAGAAAAGCATGGAATACAGGAAGTATAGTAGAAGAGATAGATGAAGTTCTTTTAAGAACTCTTGATGAACATCTAGCAGCTTCCTCAACAGGTTTTGATGATATTTTACTAGCTGTTGCTTCTGATAACAAATATGTTCTCAGATTTATTGAACAAAAAACCAATAGCTACTATAATATAGTGAATTACATTAGAAAAGGTCAATCAAAGATAGCAGATGATATAGTCAACAATATCAATGTATTGATGGATGATATTGCAGATGAGCTTACTAAATTAGGCTTGTCTATGGATGAAGCACTGGAAATTACAACAGAACTTAATAGAAAATATCGTTATACTCAAAACATTCAAGGGTTTGATTTCTTGAAAAAAGCTAAAGCGAGTAATCATGGTCTAGCTTTACTTGATGCTGTAGGTGGAGATATTGAATTGGCAAATAAACTACTTAAGGGTTCAATTGAACAGCATCAAATACTATCCCTTATACAGAACAGACATGCTCTAGGTACTTTTGTTGATTCTTCAGGACTGATAAGATGTACAGATGAACTGATAACAGAAATTAATATTAGAACTTTTGTAGATAATTTAGGAAGTTATGTGGAAATCAAACTACCAGCAGATGTTTTTGATCCAACTTTTATACGAAATGGTAATGACATTCAAATACAAATTAAAGGATTCAATGATATAATTAACTCTTTAGACCCATTAACGGATGAATACAAAGCATATATGAGACTTCAGGAAGTCATTAATGAAGCATTAACTAATACAGGATTAAATAATGTCCTATTTGAAGGTCTATCAGAAGCTGAGATAGTCGCAAAAATAAATGAGATGCATCAAGCAATCTACAAAAGTCTCATGAATACAATTGATGAAAATGGAAACTGTCTTCTTGAATCTTTGAACATATTCAGTGGTGGTCAAGCACATTCTTGTTTAGAAACTTTAAGCGATCAAGGAGATGAAACCGGTGAATACCTAGCTAGAATGTTTGAATCAGTAGGTGTGTCAACATTCCATGGTTATCAACATTGGGATAATCCATTTGGAGATTCTTTCAGATATTTATTCATGAGAGGAGGAGATCAATTAGATGAAAGTTGGAGAGCTTATCATAAATTTTTATTTGGACATTTAGCAAGTAGTGGAAAATGGGAAGTAGAAAACCTTGAGGAGATGCTAGACATTATTAAACAATTAGAAGATGAACCTGAATTGTTTGCTCAGTTCGGACAGCAACTTGTAAGAGATTTGAGTAGACCATTAGCAGTTCCAGATGGCCATTGGTTTAATAATGCCAATACTAAAAAAGCTTTTGTATTCTTTGACAAAGAAAATCTTCAACCTGTAAAAG
>JAGLXK010000083.1 GCA_023132955.1 Candidatus Heimdallarchaeota archaeon | reverse complement strand
GATATCATCCACATTTTGTTTTAGATTCTCCAATTCAGAGATGGCATTGCTTATATTCTTCAAACAATTATTCAATTGAGTTGAACCTATACTCATGTTGTCAACTATTTTCTTCACACCTCTTGAAACACCCATTTGAAAGTCCCCGAATACTCGTATTGAATCATTTAGTTTTATGAAACGATGTTGCATATTGATCATAAAAATAGTACTAAGTAATCCACTTGTATTTGTTGGAACTACATGTAAAGCTGCTAGTTCTTCATAGGTTTTGCTATCAATGAGACTATGAATGAAATCTGGGATGAACATTAATACAAAATCTGTTGTTTCTGAAGCTTGTGAATATCTTTCTATATCTTCTGCGTTCTTGATAACTAATTTATTCAGTTTATCTATTGCTTTATCATCAGCCAAGATTTCTTCTATATTATCAAACTCACTAGGTAGAATGAATTTACTATCAATAGGAAGTAAAAATTCACTATTAGGTAGTTTAACACAAAAATCTATTCGAGCATCTATTTCAGGAATAGAATACTGTTTTAAAACCGAATCTTCAGGTAAATTACTGAGTAATAATTCTGCTATACTCTCTCCAAATCCACCTTTAGCACTGGGTTTTAATTTGAGAAAATCAAAGAATCTTTGAGTATCAAGTAATCTTTCTTCTGTCTTTCTGTTTTCTATAAATTGATATACTATGTATAGTAGAATAATTGTTATTAAAACTGCTAATAGAACAATAACTATAATATCTGCCATAATTCTCAAATAAAAATAAACATTTTTTTGCATAAAAGTTTATCTCATAGATCTATACCAATTATAAGTAAGGGCACAGAAATCATTCCTTTTGCTACTTCCAAATAATCTATTATCTGCTCATAAGTTATGGATCCTGGCCATTTAGCATCATATTGTCATTAATCATCTTCTGTAATTCTTTGGTATAAGGGATAAGTATTCCAAAGTCTAAATAACCTAGTTGTCTATTAGAAAGAAGTTCGTATTTCATGAGATAAGTTACAATTTTAATACTATGTTCAGTAATCAAATCCAATCCTGTTCTTTCAAACATATATTCTGGAATAAATAGAGTAGTTTCTTCAAAAGGATCAATTTCAATATTGTCTTTCCAACCATTAAGTTTGAGATTTTTGTCAAAATAAGGTTTGATCTCCCTTTTCTTCCCCCCAAATTCATGGATGTCAAAACTTCCAATTACTTAAACAGTTAAAAGATAAAGATTTTCTCATATCTATTATTTAATAAAAAGTACAAATGGATAACCAGAAATCAAATTATTATCTGAAAAATAAATAACAAATGAATCTAATTCATATCTCTAATATTATGGATTACTCACTTAGATCCTTATATGTTGCTATGATCTCTTTTTCTCTCTCTATTTCTTTCTCTATTTCTTTAGGATGCTTCTTTAACCAGTTTGTGCTGTATTCAACGAAAGTTTGAAATTGTTCTATTTGTTTACCTACTCCTTTTAATCGTTGAATTGTATATCCTTTAGCAAGATTTATAGAAAGCTCCTTCCCTTTTCCTCGTAAGAATTCGTGAAAAAGTATATGTTCATTATAATCTGAATCGTTTTTATATCGAAATATTTCTTCTATATTGCTATTTACAAATTCGGAAATATGTTTTTGAGAACCATTCTCATTTAAATATACTTGACCAAATTTATCAGCTAGTTTGGTAAATCCCTTGAAATCCAAGGTATCAATAGTTTCTATTACTGAAAATAAATAGAGAGCAATCCATAACTCTTTATAAATTGAAACAACTATATCTTCAACACTAATTCGATTATATTTTCTTAAACTTTTCTTATAATCGTTAAAACAA
>JAGLXK010000082.1 GCA_023132955.1 Candidatus Heimdallarchaeota archaeon | reverse complement strand
CTAACAATTGAATAAGGATCAACTTGTTTAGTGTTTGGTTGACCAATACCGCCTACAATTCCTCTTACTGCCCCAAATACTTTTCCTTGTTTTGTTATGGCGGGATTGACTAATGGAACATCTGGATTTTCAGTAATTTCCATCTCGAATGGTAAATCTTTCTTACTCTCATTCAGTTGATCTAAAACTGTTTTAGATGTCCAGCTCCATAGAACAATCTTTCCTTCGGATATTTGGCATAATTCAATGGTGTTTAATCGATTACTTTCAACATTAATTAGCTCTTCACAAGCAATCAATTTGTATTTAACTTGATCTTTAATTTCTTGAAGTTCTTCTTCACTTTCCTTCAATTCTTTCTCAATTTCTTTCAAAGTGTCTTTCAATGAAACCTTTCTTTCAACCAGAGACAAATCGTAGTCTATTGCTTGGAAAGAATATTCATTTAAAACACGCAGAATGGAGTTTTCATACTCTTTTAAAGATAAAATTAAGATATTCTTCTCATTTGAGCTTGAACTTGTAGGTTCAGAATCCCAGAATATAAGATTATTGTCTGTGACTTCTTTCAAAAAGAATTTCACAGATTTTAGGTTGGATTTAGGAATAACTCCCAAGTAAGTTACAGTTTGGAAACCATCTTGAAGCAAAACTGCATCAATGCCTTTTTCTTTGAGACCTTCTTCAAAAGGAAGAGATAATTTTACTTGATCCCGTTTCTTCAGGATTGCTTCGTGAGAATCAAAAGCCTTAATGATTTTCTCCTCATTTTCACGCAAGAAATTTTCTAAGAATGCCTTTGAGTGCCCATAATCATCAACAATATGATATTTCTCTGTATTCTGTTCCTTTGTATCCTTCATTTTGAGCATATTTAACAATCGATTAACTCTAGATTGATATTGACTCAGTTCTTGTCTCAAACTATTGACCTTCTCTAGCGTATTTTCATCTAATGATCCAATTTTTACTGGATGGATTGCGTTAAGAGAGTAAATATGAGAAATGAATTGACGAGATGAATCTTCTGGACTCTCTAATCTCACAAATAATGCTTTTTTTGCAAAAAGGAATCCTTCTCCACCCCCTCCAGAATGAGGGGGGTGAGGAATATAGCTGTCTATTTTGCTTTCTTCCTTATCAAATAGCTTTTTAATTAGTAATTCTTGCTCGATATCTCTTTCTTTTTTACGAGATAGCGGAACATCTTCCAGTATTACTATGGTACTATCTATTTGTAAAGAATCAATATTTTCAACAAGAACGGAGTAATTTTTAGATGCAACCCATCCCCATAAGGTAAAGTTTTTTGATGTAGTACGACCTCTTTCTTCCAATGTTAGAGTTTTGTGGGTTGCTTTGATGAGCGTTAGATGATACCTAGTTTTTTCTGCTAGTCCAGTTGATAACTGTCTAATGTCACCTTCTATTTTTTCAATATCTTGACTTACTTCAGAATGAAGTTTTTCTATTCTTGTTGTCTCTCTTATTTTTTCTATGGATTTTAGAAGTTCAAGATCAAATTCTGTTTCATTGAAATAATTTTCTCTGAGAATCTCTCCTATTTGTTCTTTATAGTCAATCAAAGAAATACATATCATTACATTTTTCTCACTATTGTCTGTAGGAGAACTCCAGAAAAACATCTGACCAGCTGTAACTTCACTTATGTAAAAACGAATAATTTCTTTATATTCACTAGGAATCTCCCCTAAAACAGTGAAAGTTCTTGAGCT
>JAGLXK010000081.1 GCA_023132955.1 Candidatus Heimdallarchaeota archaeon | reverse complement strand
ATACTTTGGGATCATACAGCAGTTGATTCGTCAAATTATTTATTTCAACATATAAATCCTCTATTCCGCTACAAGTAATGTGTTTAGGTATATGACCAACAAGTCCATCTAGGTTGATCATCGCAAATACATCAGATAAGTCTGTATCATTCACATAAATAGTTGAACCTACAACACCGAATTCTTCAACAGCAAATGCAATGAATCTCAAGGTTCTCTTAGGAACATAATTGAATTTTTTGTACAAACGAGCAAGTTCTAGAATTACAGCTATGGATGCAGCATTATCAATAGCTCCTTGCCCGATATCATGACCATCGTAATGCCCACCAATCACAATAACTTCATCTTTTATTTCACCAGGAATTTCCCAAATGATCTGTTTTGAAGTTAATCTTGGGGTTTCATTTGATACTTTCACTTTACAATTTACAAAATCTTCTTTAGTTATAATTTCCTTGACCAATTCATAGGTTTCCTTCGAAATACCAATTGCCGGAATCTCTCCTATTCTGTTTGACCTAACTGACCCTGTTGGAAACAATTGCCCAGGATTATGATTGGCAAAGACAAACACTTTAGCTCCAAAGTCGACTGCGTTTGCATATTTTATTCGTCTATGCAACCATCCTTCCTCAGTATCTCCTGAATGAATCATCAGAATTTTTCCAGGGATGGAATCCTTGATTCTATTCAATTCAGTTTCAGAGCCACCTTTTCCGTCAATTATGTGTCCCTCAACAGTTTCACCATGTGTAGAAGGAGCTAGAACTAAGGAAATAGCTGAAAATTCCTTCTGATATTTGCTACTTTTTATATCAAATGAACATTCTCCTCTAATCCATCCCTGATACTCAAATTCATGAGTAAAAGCATCAATACCTTGAACCATTAAGAAATTCAACATATATTGTTGAGCATCTTTTTCACTTTTTGTTCCAGAAAATCTGCTTCCCATTAGGCATAAATCTTTAATTCTCTCATAAATAGCGTCTTCAGAAAGAATCTTTCCAAGAATTCTCTCTTTTAACTCTAGAGCTTCATTCATAATATAGAATATAAATGAAGAGTTTTTAATATTAACTCACATAATCAAAAATTGATCCATCTGTTTGCGTAAGAACGCTTCGTCAACGCTTCCTATAATTCTTTGGTTGTTTGGCAAGATAATTGTTGGAATTGCAACAATATGGTATTCTTCAGCTTTTTCCACATTTTCTGTTACATCAATCACTTCTAAAGATAATTGTTTAGCATTAGCAATAATATTTCTCAGAACCCC
>JAGLXK010000080.1 GCA_023132955.1 Candidatus Heimdallarchaeota archaeon | reverse complement strand
GAGATAGAAATTGATGCTCAACAGATGATTGAGGAAGCTTTGAATCTTTCAAGAAAGGAGGGATTATTTATTGAACCAGCTTCAGCTTCTGTTTTAGTAGCTGCTGATAAGTTGATTAAGGAAGAAGAAATAAATCCCCAACATAGTGTTGCGATTCTTTCTGGATCTGGTTTTAATGCACTCAATATCTATGCTACTCAATTGAGAGATAGAAGAAAAGTTGTCTGGGGATTATCTGAAAGTTCTACAACTAAATTTGAAATATTGAATCTCATTTCAGAAGGTAAAGCAACTTATGGAATTTCTCTGTGGGAATCCTTAGGGAGAGCTAAATCTAAACAATCTATTTATCAGCATCTAAATGAACTTCAAGAGAAAGGATTGATAGTATTATCTGAACAAGACACCAAAATTAAGGAGTTCAAAGTAACAAAGAAAGGATTTGAAACCTTAGAAAAAATGAGAGATTTAATAGATTTTCTCTGAAATATCTTGAAACGATATAGAGACCAAAAAAGTTATAATAAGTTATTCAAGTTGTAACTTGAATATCTTATAAGATGTGTTGAGAATGGAGCAAGAAGTAGGTTTACGTCAAAGTTTAATTGGTGAAGTAAATTCAATAAGAAATTTAGCATTAATTGTCACATTTACAGGATTGGTTTTTCTTTCTACGTCAATCTTCTTTATAGCTATACCCACTTCTAATGGATTTTTTAACATTGGGGAAATATTTGTTTATTTAGCTGCTCTAATCGGAGGACCAATTACAGGAGCAATTGCAGGAGGAATGGGAGCGATGTTAGCTGATATAGCTTTAGGTTATGGGGTTTTTGCTCCCGGTACATTAATCATCAAAGGGATCGAAGGATTTGTTGTAGGAGTAATTTTCCACTATAGCCGCCGATTAAAAAAGTGGATCAGGTACCTTTTTATGGGTGTTTTATGTGGAATTCTAATAGGTTTTTCTGCGTTTTATGTCAATCAAGATTTTGTATTTGGAATGGCTTTTTATGGTAGTAAAGAATTTTCAGTTACTGTTCCAGGATACGCTTTTCTAATAATTGCATTATTCCTAAGTATTGTAATTGGACTTGTTCTCTTCTTCCTAAAAGAAAGAGGGGAAATGGCTTTATCTTGCATAACAGGAGGATCACTGATGGTTTTAGGTTACTTCTTCTATGAAACAGTGGTTCTAAAATATTTACTTGTAGCTGCCGTATCAGAAATTCCATTCAATATTGCTCAAGTTGTTCTGAGTGCAGCTATTGCTATTCCTATAGTATCCTATCTTAGTGAACTTGGAATATTAAAACGATATGAAAAGATAACAATTGCTGAGGAAGAGGTTCCAGAGACGGAGTCAGATTAATTTGGTGTAATAATGCTTCAAATAAACGATTTAACTGTCAGGTACATGACAAGCAATGAGGATGCACTTAAATGCATAAATTTTGAAGCATCTAAAGGAGAATTCGTTGTTTTTGCAGGACCTAGCGGGAGTGGTAAAAGCACACTTGCTCAGGTTCTGATGACTTTAATCCCCAATTTTACTGAAGCTGACATTTCTGGTGAAATTTCTTATAATGGGATTTCCTTTAAGGATTTGACAAGAGAAAAACTTGTTAGCTTACTAGGATATGTTCCTCAATATCCAAGTGATTTTACAATATCATTATTAGTTGAGGAGGAAATTGTTTTTCTATTAGAAAATCTTGCTCTTGATTCTGAAGAGATTATATCTAGACTTAATCAAGTCTTGGCTGAACTTGAAATAAGTTCACTACAAAGAAGAGTAATTCCTGAGTTAAGTTCTGGTGAATTGCAAAGAGTCTTTTTAGCATCTGCTCTAGCCTTTGCTCCCCCTATCATTATTCTAGATGAACCTATAGCAAGGATTGATCCAAAAACAGAAGTCAAACTGGTTGAACTCCTAAGAAAACTAGCTGATAATGGTCATTTAGTGATTGCATTTGAGCACCGTCTTGACTATATTGTGACAAAAGCTGATAGATTAGTTATTTTGAAAAAGGGTAAGATAGTAAGTGATGAACATCCCTTGGATAATATAAGTTTGTTAGAAGACATTGACCCGCCAGAATTATCTTTGATAGATTTCAGAAATAAAGAAAAGGTACTTGCTCTTGAAGATCAAGTAGATTCCAAAAGAATAGTATCCAAAATTAGGAATGCGAATATTTCAGAGCTGCTCAAGTTAGAAAACGGAACACCAAGTGATACAGCCATTTCTCTGAATCATGTTAATTTCAGATATAACAACAAAACTGACTGGATATTGAAAGATGTAGATCTTCAATTGAAGAAAGGAGAATCTATAGGATTAATGGGGATAAATGGCTGCGGTAAATCTACTTTGATGAAAGTCATTTTGGGAATTGTAAAAGCAAGAAAAGGCGAAGTATGGATAAA
>JAGLXK010000008.1 GCA_023132955.1 Candidatus Heimdallarchaeota archaeon | reverse complement strand
GCTGGTTCTGTACCCCATTGTTGGAAGATGTTGCGGAAATCATATCCTCTCCCACTTGATCCTCGTGGATTGCAATAAAAAACCACATATCCTTGGGAAGCAAAATACTGAAATTCAAACCACATAGACCTTCCAAAGGGGCCCCATGTTGCATGTGGACCACCATGGATTTCAACAATTGTTGGATATTTTTTGCTTTCATCGAAGTTAGGTGGTTTTACAATCCATCCTTGGATTTCTTTTCCTTCAAAACCAGAATATTTTATTTCTTCTGTTTCTGCAAGTTTCCTTCCAGCAAGTAATTTTTCATTCGTTTTCCATAATGTTTTTAGCTCTTTGTAAACAAAGTCATAGAGTATTAAAACAGAGAACTCTTCTTTCTGTGAAGCGTTAATGAGAATCAATCCTTGATCACTATCAACATCAAAAGAATTGATCATTGAATCTCCTGAATAAATTTCTTCAACAGTTTCTCTGTCTATGTTGAAACGATGTACAGCAATACGTTCCCAATTATCAACTAAGAAATAAATGTAGGATGTTTCAATATCAAAAACGGGTGATAATGCATGATTATCTATTTTCTCTGAGACCCATTTCTCTTCTCCTGTTTTGGGATTTATTATATATAATTCGTTATTTTGTGTAGAAAGCATTTCTGGGGAGCTGTTACCACTAAATGCTAACCATTTCCCATCAGGTGAGATACCAAGAGATGACTCAAAACCATACATTGTTTTGATAACTTTCTCTTCTTTTGTCTCTATGTCAATTTCTACAATAACAAATTCATAGGTATCATTCATGAAACCTTCCACATTGTGTTTTATTGCATAAATGGTTTTATTATCTTCACTTAGTACCGGAGAGAAATAATTGAACTCTCCTTTAGTAACTCTTGTTGAGGTTTTAGTTTCTAAATCGAAGAAATAAACATGAGAATACTTATCATCCAGAAACGTTGTTCCTCTTCTATACACTATGTCTTTAACAACCCTTGGATCAATTTTTTTCTTATCCTTCTCTTCTTTTTCAAGATTTTCAATCTTGTAATCTAAAGGACTTTTTTTGACTTCATCTTTTTTTTCATCTTCTAAGGATTGTTCCTCAAGATTTACTCTGTGTATATAAGCCATCTTTTGCTCATCTAAAGACCACTCAAATTCAGAAACTCCATTTGAAGTTTTGGTGTATTGAACAGATTCTCCCCCATCAACATCCATGATAAAAATCTGTGGTTTTGCTTTTTCTCCGCCTCTAGCACTTAAAAAAGCCAATTGATTTTTGTTGGGTGAAGGTTTCATGGATTTATCTTGAGTTAATCCGCTGGTAAATTGTTTTGGACTTTGGTCTTTCGAAATTAAATATACAGCAGAATTGTATTTGTTCTCTTTCTCATTCATCGATAGTTCTTCAAACAAAAAATTCTTGTTTGGTAAAATTTTTACTGTTGTAATTTGTTTCAATAATAATAAATCATCTATTGATAAATTCTTTTTACTCATTTTTGTTTTCACGTGAAGCTTGATATCTGAACGTGTAAGATTTGTTTAATAACTTTTTCCTCACTAAAAAGCAACATTTAGAGTAGTTACACAAATTTTGACACCAACTTTAAATATAGAAAGAAGATTAAATTTGCCTTGAAGAACTGATGGCTTTTATCGATAAATACCACAAATTTCTTAAGAAATATAAAGTAGCTATACTTGTTATCTGGGTCATTATTTTTGCATTTGGAATCTGGTTGGGACCAAAGTTTCTTAACGAAACCTCTTCAAATTTTGAAGCGCCTGCAAACTCTCCAAGTGTAATAGCAGAGGAAGTTCTTGCAGCAGAATTTCCAGGTTACGAAAATGAAACAAGTATGATCATGGTAATTCGAATGGTAAATGATTCTGAAAGTGTTGTGAATGATGAAACAGAATCATTTTGTTCTCAAGTTATAGATAGTATATTAAATTCATCCTTTGACCACATTGTTCTATCAGTTTTAAGTTACTATATACTAGCGGATGCAGGATTTAGTCAGGTTGCTGATGGATTTATATCTTCTGAAGAAAGATCAATGCTTCTAACAATTGATTTA
>JAGLXK010000079.1 GCA_023132955.1 Candidatus Heimdallarchaeota archaeon | reverse complement strand
AACTGAACTTATAGATGATGTGAAGTATATCGGAAAAATTTCAGGTAGAGATGTTGAAGATAAATTTAAAGCAACAGGTCTTACACCTGTAAAAGCTTCAAAAATAAGTTCATATCTAATAAAAGAATGTCCTGTTAATCTAGAATGTAAGGTTGTTCATACTCTTGATTTAGGGGGAACGCATACGTGGTTTGTTGGTGAAGTAGTAACTGCTCATTTAGCCAAAGATTATGACAGGTCTAAAGCATTCATTTTCTGGCCTAGACAATTTAGATATGTTGGGGATGTAATCGAAACCTGAAAGTAAATGAGAAAATTGTCCATTTTGGGAAACATTAAACTATTGTCCGCAGGATAGGAGAGCTGTTATAAGTCCATCTTAAGTTGTAAAAAAGAAAGTTTATATTACAAATTTCCACTAGTAAAAAAGTGTATAGAAATGATAAAGGATTTTGAAGGAAAAGTCGCTGTAGTAACCGGTGCAGCAAATGGTATAGGTCGGTCTCTTGTCCATGCTTTTGCTAAACGAGGAATGAAAATTGTTTTAGCTGATATTGATAAGGAAGCCCTGGAAAAAGTAGAACAAGAACTCAAAGATACTGGTACTGAAGTAATTGTTCAAGTAACTGATGTGAGTAAACAGGAAGAAGTAGCAACACTAGCAGATACATCATACAAGCATTTTGGAAAGGTAAACGTACTTTGTAATAATGCTGGGATTTGCCATTCAGCTCCAATAAGATTATTATCTTTAGAGGATTGGAATTGGGCTTTAAACGTGAATTTTCGTAGTGTCATTTATGGTGTTCATTTCTTTTTGAATCGCATGCTAGAAAGTAAAGAATCATGTCACATTGTTAATTCATCTTCAGATATGGGATTAACTCATTCTAGACTTGCACCATATTCAATCACAAAACATGCTATTGTTGCATTAAGTGAAACTCTAGTTACTGAACTGAATAATACAAATGTAGGTGTTTCTGTACTTTGTCCAGGATGGGTAGATACTGAACTCTTGGAAAACACAGAAACACTTGGTAGACAACATTCAGGAGTTTTGGAAATGACACCAGAAGTCTTCGAATCACTCAATCTAACTAGAGAATCAATTGACAACGCATTTAAGTCTGGTTTGAATCCAAATATCATAGCTGAAAAGACAATCAAAGCGATAGAGGAAGGTATTTTCTATATTGTGACTCATCCTGAAGAAATGCAGTCAATCCAAGCACGTTTTGAGAGGATTCAAGAAGATTCTATGAAATTAAATAGGAACAAGGATAATGCATAAAACATAATTTCTTGATTTACAATCTCACATAGTAATTATCATGACAGCTTTTGATTGACTATTGTTCATCTTCTACAGAATCTTCCATCTAGTTATCTCTCTTCAGCGTAGGAAGTATTATTGACTCATCTTTCAGTTATTTTATCCCAGGATATTTTCATGTTGAACACCGGATAGGAGAGCTGTTATAAGTCCATCTTAAGTTGTAAAAAAGAAGGTTTATATAGAAAAATTAGTATTGGCAGAACAATAAGATTAGCTTAAAGAAGCTGGTCAAAACAATAAAGGAAGAATTATTATGAGAAGTTTTGTAGGGCGTGACATTATATCATTAAAGGATTTTGAACGCCATGAATTTGAGCGAATATTTGAGGTTGCAGATAAATTAGCCCCAATAGCTCGCAATAGAAAAAATGTAGATTTATTAAAAGAAAAAGTAATGGTAACTGCTTTTTACCAGCCTTCAACTCGGACTCGTTTAGCCCACGAAACAGCCATGCTTCGATTAGGCGGTAAGGTGACAGGATTTTCTGACGCTAAAATGACCCGCGCTGGTGATTTTTATATGGAATCCATCAAGGACACCTTTAAGATGCTCGAAAATTACGGAGACGTCATTGTTATGAGGCATTTCCAGAAAGGCGCTCCCAAAGAAGCTGCTAAATGGGTAAGTGTCCCTATTATCAATGGTGGTGACGGTTGGGGAGAACATCCTACACAGATCCTCACTGATCTCTATACTATCTATAAAGAAAAAGGTCGCTTAGACGGATTAAAGTGGGTAGCTGTAGGTGATATGAGAATGCGTACCATGCACTCCCTTGGACATGCTTTAACACAGTTCGACTGTCCGATCACTTTCATATCGCCAAAAGACATGGAACTTCCTGATGAATAC
>JAGLXK010000078.1 GCA_023132955.1 Candidatus Heimdallarchaeota archaeon | reverse complement strand
TATGATGTACTGTATTGTTATAAGTATCATATCTTAAAAACAAACCATGTAAAGTGTTGCTTGAAAAGAAATAGTGATCAATTTCACAATCTGCAGTTGCAGCTATAGCTATTCCTCTATTATTCCTGAAACAGGTATTATTCCAAATAATAGAGTAATCAATTTCATAAGCACTTAATCCTGAAAGAGTATTATTGAGTAATTGATTATCTGTAATTGAAGAAAATAAGGAATAATCAATAGAAATTCCAATCTTATTATAAACAACAAGATTATTTTCTATTGTTGTATTTTCTGATGATGTGATTCTAATACCCGCCATTTTATTGAACCAACATTCATTATAAATTACTTTACACTCAATAGAGTGTTCTATATGTATTCCCGCATACCAAGAATTTTCCATGCAGATATTTTTTTGAATCGTTATAGATTTTGAATATAAAACCTTAATTCCTATACTAGCATCGTAAATCTCTTGATTTTTCACTACAACATTTTCACAATCAATTAGAAATATTTGACCATATATTGGTTCTTCTAATATTGTATCCTTCTGAGATTCGATATATCCTAGAATTTTATCATTAACTCTATTATTTTCAAAAGTATAGGACAAATAATAACCTTTGCTATTTTCGTAAATTGTTAAACCATTATTTGTTAGTTCGTTATAGGAAATAGTCGATGAATGTGAAAAACGTATCCAAATCCCATTATAGCCATTATTCATACAAACATTATTTTCTACTTTTGAATTTGGAGAATCGTCTATATGAATTCCATCTTCTCTTTGGTTATTTGAACAAACATTGTCTTTTACTTCAGAATTTGCTGAATCAGAAATTGTTATTCCCATTACTTCATTATCTTTGCACTCATTGTTATGAACCTTCGAAGTTGGTGAATTTTTTATAGAAATGCCATAGGTATTATTAATACAAATATTTTGAATAATTGAAGCTGGAGTTCGAATCTTAATTCCATACATACTATTTCTACATTCATTATCTTCAATTAAAATTGTATTTGAACTTACTGTATCATCAATTTTTATACCTGAATTAATTGATTCAGTATAGCAACTTCTAATGGTAATATATTTTGATGTGCTTGAAATTGAAATGGAATAATAATCATCTATTATTATGCGGAAGTTTTTTATTAAGTACGGTTTATCTATACTTCCATCCCCAGGAAATCCTAAAGTATCCAAATCTGAATCACTATCAATAATTATTGGATCATGGTCTACAAGTATCGAATAGTCTGTTAATGACATTTGCGCTAGTACACTATCACTTTTTTGTTCCTCAAAAGAAAATTGCGAGGAAATTATAAAAGAAAACAGAATTGATATAATAATTATTATGAATATTAAAGATTCTAAAACAAACTTCTTTTTGCTGGAAAAGTACATACAAATACTACCTTATTTCAAAGATTAATATACTTTGCCAAAAGAATCTGCTCTTCTTTGTATTCGACTGATTAACAATTTTTTTATAACTAGAAATCCACTATGTAAATTTAAATGCAAATCTTTGAATTTCTTAGTACATCCTCTTTCTGGGAAGACACTTATCGTTGCAGTGTTTTGAAAAATATAAAAAACATCCATATTAGAATAAATTTATAATTGTGAACTTCAATATCTAGACATTGTACAATAGGAAGAGAGTTAATTTGCCATATCATAATTTACTGGGAGCGAGAGAAGCAAAGACAGTCAGTTCTGAAACTTATAAGAAATTTATTAGAAAATTCTTAGAAGCTAGGGATTATGTTTTCATAT
>JAGLXK010000077.1 GCA_023132955.1 Candidatus Heimdallarchaeota archaeon | reverse complement strand
TCACTCATCTCATCTTCCCATTCTTCAATATCTAGCTCCTCTATAGCATTATATATTTCAGCTATTATCTCCATAATTCGGATGAGATTATCAACTAAATTATTTTCTTGATTAGTGATGGTTTGAAGAATTTTTCCAAGTTTGTTAACAACATCACTAAACTCTCCTCTAATTTTATAACCTATTTCTTCTCCATATAAAATTTGATTCAATTCTTCTTCGATCTTCTGCAATTCCTTAATCTTTTTCTCACTCATACCTTAAGTTGGAAAGGAGAAAGAATAAAAGCTTTAGCTTGAAGGTAGTAATGTTTGAGTCTCGTTAATTATATTTATCTTAATCACTGTATTATTGATCTAAAATTCTACATAAATAGTTTTTAACATGATGATGATAATGATATTGTTTATCTCCACTAATAATGGTTATGTACCCAATCTTGACATCATCAAAAGTAACAATATCTATGAGTAAACTACAATACAAATCGTCATAATCTCCAGATTCAACTACCTTTTTAATCAAATTATGAAAAACTTTCCATTGCTTGGTAGTAATTGACCTATTGTGCACTTTATCTCCAAATTTCTTTGCAAGTTCACTAACGGCATATTCATCTATATAATCACCCAAAATCTTCTCTATTTCAGTTATGAGGGGTTCTTGATTAGACATCAAATAATTAATAAGCAAAGGTTCAATCCTATCCCAATACCATTTATCATCCTTGTATTCTTCCTCATATTCTTCTTCTTCCTCCTCTTCATCATATTCTTCGTTCATACCTTAAGTTAGGATAGAGAAAGAATAAAAGTATTCTCTTGAAGGAAGTAAAGTTTGAATCTTTTTAGTTCTCCATCCTTTAATCACATTATTCTTAATCCTCAATTCTGCATAAATAAGTAATTACATTATGACTGTACTTATCTCCACTGATTAAGGTAATATAAGCAATTTTCAAATCTTCAAAAGAATAGTCTTTACTTTCTAACTCTACTTATCCACCCATATCTGGATCGGCACCATTTACTGCACTATTTAGTAGGTCTAGAAGAGTTGACCACTGTTTAGAAGATATAGTTTTTCCATCAATTTTTTCTGCAATAGCTCTAGCAATATCATCATAACCATAATAAGAATAGCTGATTAAATTCTCAATTTCATCAATTAGCGAATCTTGACTAGTATTTAGAAAATCTTGAACAAGTGGGTCTATTTTTTCTATAGCTTCATAAGAATCTAAAGGACCCTTATATTCTTCTTTCATACCTCAAGATAAAGCAAGAACGTTTCAAAAGATTTTTCAGAAGGAAGGATATTATTGATTATATTTAAAACTAAGAATCTCTAACAAAAAATCTATATATTCGAAGTAACTATATTTAAGAAATAATAACAATCTAGTTTGATTACGTGAAAAATTATGAGTAAAATTCTTGGTAGAATTAAAGCAGGAGAAATAAGATTAAACAATGTTAACATTACTATGTTCTGCTTGTTTCCTATAGATTATATGTTCTTATTAAAAGTATTTAATGATTTAGGGTATGAAGCTATAGCACCTTCATTCACTCCTCAGATGGAAACCTTGATGGATAAGAGAGTAAATATTGTTGAAACAGATGATTTTAAACTTGACTATTATATGGATAAGAAATTGCTTGAATTTATTACAAATGATGAACTTTTAATTGAAAGTTTTAACAAAGTAATGAATATAATTAAAGAATCAAATTATGATATTATTGATAATATAGTATATTACGAGTTAGTTTGGAGGATAAATAATGTTAAATCAGAAAAATGGAAAGAAAAACTAAAAAGTATTGAAACTCCTGTTTTTAATGATTTATCCTCTCTTTTTGGTGTTGAAAAAATGTCCCCTCATGGAATCTATTTAACACCTCAAAGAAATGCTATTACAATGAACTGGTTTGGAATAAGAATAACACCTTCTAGACCTTTGGGAGATAACTATTTTACACTTGAAATTGTCAAAAGGAATGAATCTCTGGATGATTTTCTAGATTTTATAAAAAAAATGCCAGAAAAAATTGAAAAATTATGTGATGAATAAAAATGTCCGAACACTCATCAAGCACTTGGGATTATCCAGAAGAAATAGATATTTTAAAACCAAAGATAGTAAAAGAGGATATAACAAAAAGTTCTATTGGTTTAGGTACAGTTTTTGAAGAAATAGAGAGAATCAAAAAGCAGATAGACACTACTAAAGCAGATCAAAATAAGATAAGCTTTACAAGAAGAAAAACAGAGATTGATGAAACAATAGATAGTTTGGTAATTTTCACTGAGAAAGCGTTGGAAAGAAAATTAGACAAAATACCCTCTCTAAAGAATTATGCTGTTGAATTTGATAATGAAAATGGAATTATCACAGTAGATTATTTCATTAAAAATAAGCTTTCAATTAAAGAAGAAAGAAATCTAGCTGATTTTGAAGTTGTTGTTTTAGAAAAAGTCAATATTTATCGAATAGAATTCCGCAGAACCTATCTTTAAGGTGATAAAAATAACAGGAGAAAAAAACCATTACAATGCTTCTATAAAAAATTATAACTTTTATAAACTTAATAAAAGTAATTTTCCAACTTATGCTGAATGGGCGGTTACAATTATGTTTTATGAAGTAATCCATTTAATAGAAAGAGTATTAGCAATAGCTCCTATAAAAGAAGAATTCAAACATCCACATAATCATGTGCAGAGGTATCAAATCATGAGAAACCTCAGAAAGTACATTCCAAAAACTATACTTAAAGACTATAGAACTTTGAAAAATATTAGTGTTCAAGCTAGATATAATTATGGTATTGTTGATGAAAAAATCTGGAAGGAAGTAAAAAATAATGAATACAAAGTTCTTAAAGAACATTTTCAAACTATTTACAAAGATATAAAGAAGCTTTTGAAATGAAAGAGAACAATATTGTATTATTATAACACCGATTTACCATTTTGATTCCATTCCTTAAGCACAATATTTATGACCTTTGAGATTTCCTACTATCTGTTGGTGGTATTGTTGAGCAAACGTAATAACAACAAGAAGGGAGTTTTAGGATTCGAAGATAAGCTTTGGCAGGCTGCTGATAAGCTTAGAGGTAAATTAGATCCATCAGACTACAAATATATTGTTTTAGGATTGATTTTCTTGAAGTATATTTCTGATTCTTTTGAGAATAAAAGAGTTGAGATAAATAAAGAGCTTAAGGATGATAACTATTCAGATGAGGAAATTCAGAAGGAACTAGAGGATAGAGATTATTTTACAGCTAGTAACGTTTTCTGGGTTCCAAAAGAAGCAAGATGGTTATCGCTTCAGGAAAGCTCAAAGAAACCCGAAATTGGTGTTTTAGTTGATAATGCTATGGAAGAAATAGAGAAAAAGAATCCTTCCCTTAAAGGTGTTCTACCAAGGATATATGCAGGTAGTAGTCTTGATAAGAGAATTTTAGGAGAAGTGTTTGACTTAATAGGTGATATAGGTTTAGGTGATAAAGAGAATGAATCACAGGATATCTTAGGGAGAGTCTATGAGTACTTCTTAGGTAAGTTTGCTCAAAAAGAGGGAAAATTAGGCGGAGAGTTCTTTACTCCAAGTAGTATTGTAAGATTATTGGTCGAAATGATTGAACCCTATAAAGGAAGAGTATATGATCCTTGCTGTGGTTCAGGAGGGATGTTCGTTCAAAGTGAGAAATTTGTTAAGTCACATGGTGGAAAAGCAGGGGATATATCCATTTATGGACAAGAATCTAATCCAACAACTTGGAAGCTGGCTAGAATGAATTTAGCAATAAGAGGAATAGAAGCAAATCTGGGAAGTGTTCCTGCTGATACATTTCATAATGATCTTCACAAAACCTTGAAAGCAGATTTCATACTAGCTAATCCACCTTTCAATGACAGTGATTGGGGTGCTCAGTTGTTACAGGAAGATGTTAGGTGGAGATATAATATAGTTCCTCCAAACAATAATTCTAACTTTGCTTGGGTTCAACACTTTATCCATCATCTGAAACCAAATGGTATTACAGGATTTGTGTTAGCAAATGGAAGTTTAAGTTCACAAACTTCAGGAGAAGGAGAGATAAGAAAATCAATAGTAGAAGAAGATCTAGTAGATTGCATAATTAGTTTACCTTCACAGTTATTTCTTACAACACAAATACCAGCATGTCTTTGGTTCTTGACTAGGACAAAAAATGATGGAAAGACAAGAGATCGAAGAGGAGAGATACTATTCATAGATGCAAGAGAATATGGGCAGATGATAGATAGGAAAACAAGAGAGTTGACAGAGGAAGATATCAAAGAAATCTCATCAATATATCATGAATGGAAGAAAAGAGATGGAAATTATGAAGATGAAAAAGGGTTGAGTAAATCAGCAAAGCTAGAAGAGATGAAAGAACACAATTATGTCTTAACACCTGGAAGATATGTAGGATTCAAAGACATAACAATGGATGAAGAAGAGTTCAAAGATAAATTTGGTAGACTATCAATGCAACTTAAGAAACAGATGGAAGAAGGGAGAAAATTAGATAAGAAAATAGAAAAAATATTAGAGTTGTTAGAAAATGAAAACTCTTGAAGATTTTATTCCTGAAGGAGATAATGTTAGAACAACTTTTCGTTCAGTTTCAGAATTAGTGGAGATACTTCTAGGTGGAACGCCTAGTACATCAATTAATGAATATTGGAATGGAGATATTAATT
>JAGLXK010000076.1 GCA_023132955.1 Candidatus Heimdallarchaeota archaeon | reverse complement strand
CAAATATTTTTAAGAAATCGTAAAAGGTTCGAATTATGAAAATTAAAATTGTAACAGATTCAACTTCTGGTATTCCTCAAGAATTTGCAGAAAAGGAAAATATTGGAATTCTTGAGAGCAAAATTTTTCTTGATGGTCAAGATCTAAAAGAGATAACTGAACTGGATCGTAAAGATTTAGCTAACTCTATTCCAAAACTTGATCCCTACCCAACGACAACAATGGCTAGTCCTCAAGAAGCTCTTGATATATTTAATCAAGCTCTAGAGGAAAAATATGATGAAATCTTTTATATTGGACTTTCTCAGACTATATCAAATCAATTCAACTCTGCCAAAATTGCTGCTAAGAAAATTAGAGATAAAATTAAAGTAACTCTATATGAATGTGGTCTAAGCACATCTAGTCAAGGAGCTTTGGTTTATAATGCAGTCAAATTTGTGAAACAAGGTAATAATGTTGATGAAATAATCTCAATTTTAGATGTGATGAGAACTCAAACTTTCACTATAGGAATGTCACCTTCTTTCGAAGTGCTTTTTAAAACAGGAAAAGTACAGAAAAAGGTTTCTCTAAGTATTATGGCATCTCTATTAAAATTAAAACCTCTATATGAAGTTGTACTTGATAAAGGAGCTCAAGGGTATGGTGCAGGCATGGGATTTAAAGGAGCTATAAAGAAAGCTGCTGAGAAATTTTCAGAATTACAATCCAATGATGTTGAATATGATCTAATCTTGAGCGATGCATTTAATACAAATTATTTTAGTCTATTTGAAAATGAGATTAAGAAATTAACAATTATAGAAGAAGTTTTGAATTGGGAAATTCCTCCTTGTGTGATGCTATCCACAGGAGTTAAGAGTTTTCAAGCTACTTTGGTTCCACATATAGACTAAAAGGTTAACAGGTATGCAAAGAAATTCAAGAACAGAAAAACAAACTCAGGATCTTCTCTTTATCACAGAATCAAATAAAGTTTATATCCCAATGTCTGATGGGCAAAAAATTCATTGTCAGTATTCCTTAGGTAACAAAACGAAACCTGATATAGTATTTTTCTTTGTTCAAGGTTTTGCATCAGGATATTTCACTTGGAGTGACTTTTGGGATGCTTTACATCAAGAATTTAATTTAGTTATTGTTGATCCAAGAGATAAAAAATCTAATGAATTAACGAAAAGAAGTGAGTGTTCAATTCATCGAATTGCTCTTGATTTTGTAGAAGCTATTGAATTTCTAAAGCTAGATGAAAAGAAATTAGTTCTTTTTGGTTCAAGTCTTGGTGCAAGTTATGTTGCACACATGGTAGGGCAAAACAGGTTTACACCAAAAGGTTGTTTCTTGACAGGTCCTTCTCGAAAACCACGTGCTCCAAAAAAATTACTAAATTTCTTTTTCTTACTTCCTGCTTTTGTGATGAATACTTTAGGAAAGCTAGTTGCTAGAATATATCTAAGGAATAAAGTGGCTGAAGGGTTTCAAAAACAAGTCTTCTACGACAGAATCAGTAATGTTGATGTGCGAAGATGGAAACATTGCAGAGATTTACAGGACTGGGATGCAACAGAGGATTTTAAGAAAATGAAGATTCCTGTCTTCATTGTTAGAACACCTGGTGATAAATATCATGAATCTAATGAAATTCAAGCTGTTTATGAATTAATACAAAACTGTAAGATAATAGATGTACCAGCTTATGACTACTGTCATACTAAGCCAGGTGTATTTGAGTTCACACAAACAATCAAAAAAACAATTCTTGAAGAGATGTAAAACTATAAACTCTTGGGATCTAGAAAATTTCTTGAGAAAATTCTAAGAGAAATTTTACTTTTTATCAAGGCATGAAAGTAATTTAGAGTAATTCTTAGAATTTCTTACTAATTCAATAATACTGAGTGTTTGTATAACGTCAGTTATCTCCTTTAGAGATAGCTTTTCAACTTTTTGAACAAATTCGTCAGGTTTTTCTTTGAATAATATCTTCGTGACTTTCTTAAAACTGTCTTTTAAGAGAGCAGTGAATTCTTCTAGATGTTTTTTTTCAGGAGCATGAACATCATAGATGAGACCTAATGGATCACTCAAACTTTCAATACAATTAGGTTCTTCACAAACTATTTTATCATAATAGGAATCCACAAAGAAGAATTTAGCAGTTCTGGCAAAGAGTTTCTCTGTCAGTGGTTTATCCATAGCTACACATTTTCCATACAGAGCAACGAAATCAAACTCAATAAGATGTTGAACGTATCTATGGAAAATACTTAGAAATATTATTAAAAGGATTTTAAAACGAGATGCTGGACATTCCGATTTAATAATTGTGATTGGTATCAGATTAATGGTC
>JAGLXK010000075.1 GCA_023132955.1 Candidatus Heimdallarchaeota archaeon | reverse complement strand
TCAGATTGAACAAATTCTCTGCAAATATCACGAACTGCAACATTTACTCTTGAAGATTCTCTTTTAAGTTTCTTCTGATACTCCAAAAATTGATTGTCAGTTAAACCTGCTTCTCCTAGAATTACAATTTCCTCTAGAGCTTTTACTAGTTCAAAACTACCATAGATAAAGTTCATTTTTTCAGAATGAGCTATAGAAGCTAAAACATCCCCACCTGACAAGTATCCTTCATTAACGAATTTTGAGATAACCTCCCAACGAAGTACATTCGAAATAATAGGAACTCCTTGGAGTACAAGCTTAATCACTTGATCAGGAAGCAAGATCTGTTGTGGATAGGTAGTCTTTGTACCAATACTCTGTTTTTTCATCTGTGGGATACAGAGCGTGTAATCAAAAGGTTGAATTATAGAGTTAATAGGGGATGTTGGATCTATGATAAATCTCTGGGAACCTTGATAAGCATGAAACTGCTCTCTGAATTTTTTATTTAGATTAATGTCCCATTGAATAATAACACCATTTTTCTTGAGAGAAGATTCCAATGCTCGAGAACGAGGTTTTTCAACATAAACAGAATCAACTTTCTTACCAGCTAACCAATCGAAGAATTTACTTGAATTTTGTATTTCTCTACTTAAAAGATATTCTCGTTCACTTTCCTTAATATGTTCAATTATGAAGTTTAAACAAGGATTTTCTTCTAAAAGGGTTACAGGAAAAGAAGTCATCCCACCACTTCTATTTCCAGATTTAAGATGGTAATTAACTGTTTCTCCAGCTGTTTTCATCAGATAAATGAGAAAATCATCATAATTTCGATAACGAGTTAAAGAAGAATATTTCCTTGTCACTTGTGTTTGCAACCATGATTCTAATTGAGGTACAACAGTTGAGGATATTTTTATTGAAGAGAGAATTCGTTCAGCTCTTTTACCTAAAACTTCATTGGTAAAATCTAAACCCAGTTTCTTAGCAGCATCAAAATACGCTTTTTGATCATCTCGAAATAATACTTTCAAAATTAAGGATGCATCGATTTTTTCCTGCTTAACTAGATTTTCAGGAAAGGGTATTTTGCTAATCGAAAATGGTTTTGTTAAAGCATAAGAAACATCGTTAATCATATATGCTTGTTCTAGTCTCTTTGGTGTTGATTGTATCCAGAAGTTTTTTGTGAAATAAGCTGTTGCTTTAGAAAAAGCTCTTAATAATGGCTTTTGTATTTTTTCGAAAGTGAGTTTTCGTGATGTACTCGGAATT
>JAGLXK010000074.1 GCA_023132955.1 Candidatus Heimdallarchaeota archaeon | reverse complement strand
ATTAATAATATTTGTAATAGTAATAGAGATGGCATTTCTGTATCTTTTTCTTTCGAGATTATTCTGGAAAACAATACGTGCAACTACAATTCCCATGATGGAATTTCTGTTGAATATACTACAGATGTAATGTTGCAAAACAACACATGCTTCAATAATGAGCGGGATGGTTTTCATATATTACTTTCTGATGATGCATGGATATTGAACAATACGTGCAATGATAATCTAGATGAGAATATTCATGTGCTAGCTTGTCCAGAAGTTGTATTGGAAAATAATGTATGTAATGGAATTTATTTGCGTTTTTCACCTAATGCTACACTAACAAACAATTTTTGTTATGACAATGATTGGGGGATTAGGGTAGAGCTTTCTTCTTATATAGTTTTAATAGACAATATATGCCAAAATAACTATTTTGGAGGAATCCGCCTATATCATTCTTCATGGGCGACACTAACAAAAAACGTTTGCAACAATAATGATGATGGTATTTTAGTTCAAGGTTCATCATTTGTTACACTGACAGATAATACTTGTAATGAAAATAATTATGTAGGTATTTATTTAGTAGGTGGGTCAAGTTCGTTAATTTCTAATAACACATGCAAATACAACAACTGGGGAATCGGATTGAGTAATTCAGTTTCTTGTCTAATAACATACAACCTTCTGAAAGAAAATGAAGAATATGGTATTGCTATAGAATCTGGTTCCGATGGAAACACCATACACCATAATATTTTCATATCTAATAATCTTGGAGGTACTTCTTATGCTTATGGAGGTACTTCTCAAGCATACGATATGGGAACCAACAACACCTGGTATGAAGAAGAAACCAAAGAAGGCAATTTCTGGTCTGATTGGGATAAGAAGAAACCTTATCCTATAGATGGTAGTGTTGAATCCACAGATCTTTACCCATTGAATGAAAACATGGAAAGGATAAACTATAGCTCTGTAATATTAATATCTTCAATTATGTTATTATCAGTTGTTGGAACATATATGAGACGAAAAAAAGTTTAAAAAATGAAGAAGTGAAAAATTAGAAATCCCAACGATATAGCTTCTTCTTTTCATATTTCTCGTTTTAAATTTATCCAAATTTTTTACTCGATTTTTTGTTTTAACTTTTAATAGTTCAGCTAACCCTCCAATTTAACTTAAATAAGAAAAATGATAACTTCTAGCAAGTACTTATATAAAACCAATCAAACAAGTACTACGATTCTTCTTGGAAGAATCTAACTTAATGTAGCGAAGTGGAATTATTAATGAAATTAAGTAAAAACAAGAAGATAACTTTACTAATTATCTTCTCATTAGGAATAATCGCTTTAACTCAAACTCCTCAAACATATGCGTTTTTTGGAGGAAAAGTTAGCGGAAAAGTAACCTATAATGGAAGTGGTTTAAGCAATGCTTTGGTCACTTTATTAATAGATGGAAATGTTGAAGATACTTACTACACATCCAGTACAGGATTTTATTCTGTACGTACAGATGACCTGTTACGGGATACTATACCAGTAGAGATAAAAGTAGAAAAAAATGGTTATACAACCATTTACAGAGAGACGTATCTATATCCATGGGTACCAACAACCTTGAATATAGAATATTTAGTAAATTTAAGATGTAAAGGATATGTCTATGATCATACAGGAACCGCCTTATCTAGTGCAACTGTAAAACTAATCAAAGTAAGCGGAGGAGCAGTGTTGAAAACTGTTACAACTAACAGCAATGGATATTATGACTTTACAAAAAGTGTTATGGAAAACCTTCATTGTAAACTTCAAGTCTCAAAAACAGGATATGAAACTAAATTTATAGAGCTTTATGCGAGTGGTCAAACGACTACAGCAAATTTCTATATAGCTTTGACAAGTGCTGAAAGAATTGCTGCTTTCTTTGTATGCACTACTGCAGCACAGTTTGGTTCGGATTATGAAACATCGCCCTATGTAGATGGATACATATCTCAGCTAATAAGTGAAGAGGGATTTGATGACTATCGGGAATACTATGATGAAGCAGATTGGGAAGATGCAATTGCTGAAATTGATACACTGGAAGATGAGGATACATTTGTATTTATTTACATTTTTGCACATGGTAGATCTTATGGTCCAACAACCCAACATACAATAGTTGAAATAGCCCCGGATGTAGATATGTATTCAGAAGATTTTGCTGTGGAAATAGCTAAACTGGAATCAAATAATATCATGTTATTAGCAGAAGCATGTATGAGTGAAGGTTTTGTAAATGATCTTGAAGGGACAGGAGTTTTTGTAATATCAACTGCAAAATTGGATCAATTTGCATACATGGAATGGTATGAAGATGGATATGATCCTGATGGACCCCCCCATGAATCATATTTTCCTGGAATGGAAGGGATTTTTTCTAGGTTCTTCTTCGAGTCAATTCATCTATGTAATAGCGACTACACTGCTTTTCTTTATGCAAGAAATTCAGCTATAGATTATTATTGGGATTATATAGATGGCAACCCTGGAGATATGGGAGGACCACCTGTAGCACAATGTAGTGATCAGTGCGTTTACACATGGTTTGAAACTTGGTAATGATTATTAAATTACCATTTTTTTTTCTAGAAACTAGAGATTTTTTTCCCTTTTCTGAACCAATTCAAAAATAGGTGAAAAACAGGAAAATGAACTGAAAGAGTGTAATAGCTTTAAGAGCAACAAAAGGAAATTTCAAAGACATAATAGATTTCAATCTCTCTTATAAATATATAAGGTATTTACAATTGAAAAAAATGAAAATAATAAAAGTAGGGTTAATTCGACCCCATAATTTCTCCATCTTCTGTATAGTCCATTTTATAACTTGTCAGGGCTCAAATCCCTGCAACTTTTGTCCAAAACTTACATATTTATAGGAATTTTAAGTTGTTAGAATTAGAGGTATTATATTATGAAGAAATTTTTAGTAACATATCATGCCCCTGTTTCTTTTCATGAGAAGATGAGAAATGCAACTCCTGAAGTGCATCAAAAAATGATACAAGCTTGGATGAGTTGGGCACAAGAAAATAAAAGCAATCTTGTTGACTTTGGAACACCATTAGCTAATGGAAAATCTTTGTCAAAGGATGGTACTTCACCTGGTAACAAAGAGTTAAGCGGATATTTCATCTTTCAAGCAGAAAGTATTGATGAAGCTGTAATCTTATTAAAAAATCATCCTCACTTGTTATCAGATGATTCATGCACATTGGAAATACATGAACTCATGCCTTTACCGAACATGTAAAGCTTGTACCATCCGTACTAGTAAGTTGTAATGTTAATGATTGTTTAAATCACAAAAAGAGATAATTCCTTTCTTCAATTTAATTATATTCAAAAGCAAAAAGTAATTGTTAAAAAGAAAAGAAAATAGGACTAGTTTAACCCTATGATTTCTCCATCTTCAGTATAGTCCATTTTGTTAGCAGATTATGTTGGTCACAGAATAACACAACAAGATTTGAAAATGTTAAGCCAGGAATTTTGAAATAATTGAAATTACTAACTTGACACTATAGTTGTTGTATAAGGAACAAAAACGACAGAGAAGTAAATTTCTGCATATCTTTTTGCGAAAACAAAAGTAATTTGTTCTCCTACTGTAAATGTCTGGTTTATACTCCCAATAATTTCAAAATTTCCGTACCCTATAATAATAATTGAACGACCATTGTGAGGACTACCAATATACGTTGTAATTGTATCAGATGAATTGAATATTGAAATGTTATTTATAGGATAATATGAATCATAGAAGGAATTGTTATCCGTATCAATCACTAACGAAGTAATGAAAATAAAAGAACCTTGAGCTTCAAGAGGAACATTAGAAAAATTTATGGCGACAGAAACCTTAAAATTAAATGTTCCGTTTGATAAGAAATTTGCTTCGGTAATCAAACATTCTCTTTCTATTTGCATATCTAACCCAATTTTGGATTCTAAGGAGTAGAAATCACTTAAATCAACAAACAATGGTAGTGCAAAAAACGAGGAACAAAGAATCAAGGTTAAGAGAAAATAATTAGCAATTTGTATCGATAATTTTTTAGAAAAATTCCTTTTTGCAGAAACTTCATTTAACCTATCATGAGAGTTTATGTGCCGTTTATCTTTTTTCTTCAATTTTCGAATATATTTGAGAGCTAGAATTGTGATAAAAAATAATAAAAAGGGTTCAAACTCTACTTGAAATAATTTAACAAGAATTTCAAAATTAAGATTACCCTCTAGAAGAAATAATGATCCGTAGAAAAAATAAAATAACCAAAGAATCACACCGATAGAGAGAAAAAGTAGAAATTTCTTCTTTGAATATTTAAAATCCTCTTTTCTAGAAAAGTGAAATGGCTCTTTGATATTATTGAACAGTATGAAAAATAATAAAATAAATGCAAAAGAAGAAAAAACATAATACGCGGATAAAACAGGTTGACTATTGGTTTTCTTGTTTAGTGCAAATAGATAAGAGAAAATAACCATATTTCCATCACCTGATATAAACAAAGTAACAGGCATGAGTATCACATAATATTTAATCACATCAACAGATTCTTTGCTAAAAGGGATTTGGTTATTATCCCTATTCATAAATGATTTGGTTGGAATAAACAATAGGAACAAACCCTGAAAAAGCAAGAGCAGCGCTACTATAAATATTAATAATAGATAAGTTCTGGAAAAAATCACTTCAATAGAATATATAGCTTCACTAGCAGGAAGTGCGTTCCAAAGACTTATCACACTGAATTTCAACGATGTACCGGTTATTAATAGATGTATAATGGTTCTAACCGCCAAATATATTGAAGTTAAGCCAGTTTTTCTAGGAAAGAATCTGCTGAAAACCAAATTGAGGAGAAAAATTATCAAAAATAATTCAAAAAAAAGTGCTACAGGAAGATTTTTTGCTAAAAGTATCATGTCAGCTCCTCTAACGAGGAAAGCGCTTGAATTTGTTGCAATTTGTGAAGCATCTAGTAAAAATGAATTTGTTGTCACATGTAAAATCTTTATCTGGGTAAGCATTATAGTGAAGGAGAAAATTATAATATTAATACATAAAAAAATAGTATTAGTAACTTTGTTCTCAAAAATTACTAAAAACTTAATTTTTTCGTTTTTGAAGAACTTACTCATTTTCATATTTCTTTCAATTTCTGAATAATAAACATTTTCAATAAAGGACAATTATATACTCAATTATTAACATATTACTCTCAAAGAAATCACTCAACGAGCTAGATATGTCCAATATTACTCAAATAGAAGAATTCAGAGAAGTTGTCAGAAATATTCGTCAAACCTACAATCTCTTTCCTTTGGAAGACGCCAAAGAACTGGAATTTCTAGAAAAAAGAAATAATAAAAAGTAGGGTTAGTTTAACCCTATAATATCCCCATCTTCAGTATAGTCCATTCTATTAGCAGCTGGAACAGGGGGTAAACCAGGCAACAAGAACATGCTACCACAGACAGGAACGATGAAACGAGCACCAGTGTACAATCTTACTTCATCAACATTAAGAGTCCAGTCAGTAGGAGCGCCCATTAAGCCAATTTTATCGGTTATACTGAGCTGAGTTTTAGCCATACACATTGGAAAGTCAGCAAAGCCTAGAGCTTCGATAACTTTGATGTCTTGTTCAGCTTGGGGAGAGTACTCAACATCTTTAGCACCATAAATCTTGGTAGCGATTTTTTCAATCTTGGTTTTAATAGAATCAGAAAACTCATAAGCGAATTTGACATCACCAGAACCTTTTTCGATGGCAGCAAGAACAGCTTCAGCGAGGTCGAGACCACCTTCACCACCCTTTATGAAAACTTCACTGACAGCAGCGGTGACGCCGAGAGATTGGCATTTGTCTTTGATCCATTGAATCTCTTCATCAGAATCAAAGGGGAAGCGGTTAATGGCGACGACAGGAGGAATGTTGAAGATGTTGAGCATGTTGTCGAGGTGTTTTTCGACATTCTCGAAGCCTTTGGCTAATTCATCCATATGGAGGTTTTTAGCTTCATCTAAATCTTTGATACCACCGTGAAGTTTGAGAGCTCTTGCAGTAACAACGAGAACAACAGCATTGGGGAGAGTGTCGTATTGGCGAGCGACAATGTCGACGAATTTTTCGAAACCGAGATCAGCAGCGAAACCGCCTTCGGTGATAGTGTAGTCAGCGAGTTTGAGAGCGAGCTTGGTGCCGATGATGCTAGAATTGCCGTGGGCCACATTTGCGAAGGGACCTCCGTGTATGAATCCTGGTACTCCTTCAAAGTTTTGTACTAGGTTTGGTTTTATTGCATCTTTCAGTATTAGTGTCATTGCTCCTACTGCTTCTATATCCTTAGCGAATACTGGCTTATCATCATAAGTATATCCTAATAGAATACTCCCTAATCTTTCTTTCAGTTCTCTCACATCAGCTGCTAGAGCTAAAATAGCCATGATTTCTGAAGCTGCTGTAATCACAAAGCCTGTGTTTCGGATGTCACCACCCATTCTTCTTCCACCAATTCCAGTAATAATATCTCTTAATGCTCTATCATTCATATCCATTGCTCTTGGCCATGTTACTTTTGTTGGATCAATGTTACACTTATTTCCTTTTGTTAAGTGATTGTCAAGCAAAGCTGCGAGTAAATTATGTGCTGAAGTAATTGCATGTATATCTCCTGTAAAATGCAGATTTATGTCCCACATAGGAAAGACTTGTGAGTATCCTCCTCCTGTAGCTCCTCCTTTTATTCCAAAAGTTGGACCCATTGAAGGTTCTCTTAAAGCGAACATGACTTTCTTGCCCATCTTTTGCATTGCTTGTGATAGACCTATCGTAGTTACTGTCTTTCCTTCTCCTGCTCTTGATGCAGTCATAGCTGTTACGAAAATTAATTTGCCATCTGGTTTGTCAGAATTAAGTATTTTAAGCATGGTTTGGTAATTTATCTTAGCAACATGCTTTCCAAATTGCTCTAGGTCATCTTCTTCTAGACCTACTTTTGCAGCAATTTCTCTAATGTTTTTCATATCTTTTGCTTTTTCTTGAGCAATTTCAATGTCTTTCTTCATTATAATCATCATCTAAGATTGTTAGTTGAACCCTCTTTCTGAGTTTCAGTTAAAAAATATTTGCATATTCAGATAAATTACATTACTCACTATTATTACAGTAAGACTGATTTTTTACTACCTCTCTTCTGTTAGAATGTTGTCAAATAGATACGTTCTAAAATGTCCAAATCCTTTGAAACTTAGAAGTCAAAATCATAGAGTAGTGTATAGTTTAATGAGATGCGAACACCCACAATGTAATGTTGATGCAGACATACTTTTCTACTGTAGATTCTGCAGAGGTTCATTCTGCCAAAACCACAGAAATTCGCAAGATCACAACTGTCCTTCAGTAAATCAAAGAACAGGTACAGCTCCTGGTGCACCCCAAAGTTCTGTTACCCCTGCTGAAGCTATGCGAAGATTTGCCCATAGTGTCTCTCAAGCTGCACAACAATCTCAACAAGCTCAACATTCTCAAGAGTCACAACCTGCACCTAAGTATTTTGCAGATGAAAAAAGTCAGAAAAAGTTCATAGTACAACGTCTTACTGAATCTGGACAGCTTTTTACATTGGGTAATGAAGTTTTGGACATTCTTTTCGGCTTTGCTCTAATAGTGCTTGTTTTCGGTCTCTTTCAATATTTTGCTGGTTCTACAGGTATTTGGTGGTGGGGATTTGTAGTTTCCTTTGCTTTAGTTGGCACTGCTTTTCTACCTCATGAACTAGCTCATAAGTTTGTTGCTATAAGAAAAGGTCAATATGCTAGATACATCCTTTGGGTAAGGGGGTTGATGTTTACTCTATTAACATTGGTAATCGGAATAGGTCTAATCGTTCCTGGTTTTGTCGCTATTGTTCCGATGAGTAGACAAATGAATAAAAGGGATTTAGGGTTAGTTGCTTTTGCTGGACCTTTTACAAATGCGATAATAGGATTTGTTAGCTTGATTTTTGGATTCTTAACTCATTATGGTGCTATAGCTTTACCTCCTCTCTTAGCAAGTCCTAATATCTTTATCCTAGTTGCTCAGTTTAACGGTTTAATTGCGCTCTTCAATTGCATACCAGTCTGGCAACTTGATGGTAAGAAAATATTGAATTGGAGTAAAGTTGCATATTTTGCACTAATCGCTGCTAATCTGGCATTAGTCATACCTGCATTCATAATTAATCCCTCTTTTCTTTCGGGGGGTTCATAATTTATCTAAAATAGAGATTTTTATGATTTCAATCAAAAAAGATAATTATAGGGACTCTTAACTAGATTAGGGATGAACAAGGCATTACTGAGAGCTTTTGCTCTATGACGAGTCATAGTTAGTCTGATTAACTATATCTTCTTCCTATTTTTTTGTACCTCTTCTTCTTTAATTGGTGTAAGCTTTCTG
>JAGLXK010000073.1 GCA_023132955.1 Candidatus Heimdallarchaeota archaeon | reverse complement strand
AATCTCAAGAAATTCCCAAGAAGTAGGGCTATATCTTTTCAATATTGGTGCAGGTGTTCTCTTAGAATCAGGATTTATTCTATTGTTCTCAGCTTTATTGATAATTCTTAACAACTATAGAATCAAATCTCAAGAACGTTTGTGTTTAGTAAAATATGGAAACAACTATAAACATTATATGGAAAAACATCCACGTTATTTCCTCTTTTTCTGATAGTCTCAGATAGTTTCGTTTTTTTGGAATACTATACAATATATTTTAAAAATAAATTGTCTTGCTTTCTCTTCATAAATAATTTTAAAATTATTTTCTTCAAGAAATTCTGTTATATCCTTTGCTGAATAAAGCCCAAATTTTCTAGAAAGGGGTTTGAAGATTTTAACGAGGTTTTTTGAGTAAGTTAAATCATGAAAGATGTAGTACCCCTTTTGTTTTAAAACTCTATTTATCTCACTTAGAGCTTCAGTCCACATAGGAATATGATGTAGGACAAATGTTGAAACTGCAAGGTCATACTTCTGATTTTCGCTAAACTTAAGTTTAGTAGCATCTGCTACCATAAATTGTAAATTCTCCTTTTCCTCTTGATGTTCTTTTGCTAGCTTTATTTGTTCTGGATCAATATCTATCCCTAAAACATCCATATCATACTTCTTATTCAGGTGTGCAGCAAGTATCCCGACTCCACAACCTATCTCTAGCACATTTTCAATACTATTTATATCGAATTTCTTAACCAATCTCTCAAATAGGTCTATGTTCCTCAAGCCATGCTTTTTACTATTAACAAACTTCTTTTCCATTTTAGTAATTTTCAATAGAATCAAATTATTATTTCTCTAGAGACTATATAAAAATATGCAAATTGCATTCAGAGTATTTTCTCTTTAGTAATCCACAGTAGAAATTTTTAACGCGATTTTTAAGTTGAGTTTGATGAAAAAAGAAATCTTAAAAAAAGCAGTTATAGACTCACAAAAGAAAAGAATCACCCCCCTTAAAGACATTTCTAAATTCCCAGAATCTGTTCATCGATACTTACAACATTCAATAGAGAAAGGAAAAGAAGCTGTTTATTATGCAAAACTTGTTCATAGAGGAGAGTTTAGAACCTCTCCTACTCAACCCTGGTTCCCTATCAAAAAGGTTTTATCATTATCTAGTTTATTAACCTTCGTTTTACTGGAAAGGAGTAATTAAACCACTTCAAATTTTAGTTATTTCAGCAAAGGATTATTATTTTAGAGGAAAAGGGGAAATGAAGGTCAAACTTAATTCACTTATTCGTGTTGTAAAGGCTTCTGGACCTGAAATCGATGAAGCATCATTAATGAGGTTTGTCACTGAGTCCATACCCCCGCAGATCAATTAGAATAAGCTTATAGTTTTCTTTTAATGAATCTACATACCCATACTCATTCCATTCCTCAAGATCATCCTAGAAACCATGAAGCAAAACAAATGGAGGTCCCTCTCCTTCAATTCTGTAATGAACCTTAATTCCATCATTATCAGCAAATGGCATAA
>JAGLXK010000072.1 GCA_023132955.1 Candidatus Heimdallarchaeota archaeon | reverse complement strand
TGGCAAGTTTAACCAAGTTTCATAATGTGCGTAAGGTATGTAGAACTCTCATTATGTTTGTTCTATTCTTTTTTTAATAATTTCACTTAGCGTTTAATTAACTTTAAAATCAAGAAAATGTCTGAAGGAACTTTTTGCAACAACAGCTGTTGTACCATTACCCTTAAACGGATTTAGGGGCAAGTTTCCCGAGTTATTTTCAAATATTTTCAGTTTAAAGCTAAAGAAAATTACGAATTTCATGACATTTGTAATACACTAATATCATTAGTACGGTCTTAAAGCACAATATTTTTATATTATGTGCCTTAAATGTTATACCAATGGACCTAAAAAGACATGGTGAAAGAATGTACGGAGATTTAAACAGTTTAGAGCTTTTTAAAAAAATTGGTTCTATAAAAAATGCTCTCGAAGTTGATGAGCTTATAAGTCAGCTAGAAAAAGCAAAACTCATATCTTGGTTACCAGTAGGGGGAATTGAGAACAATGAAGGTACAATAGACTCAGCTACAGATCCAGCAGATTCACTTTTTGAAAGAGTAACAAATGCGATGGATGCAATGATTGAATTAGAATATCATAAGAAGAAACCGTCTAACAGTTTTGATTCTCCAAAAAAAGCGATAGAAGAGCTTTTTAATCTTGAAATGGATAATTTCTCTCAATTAAGTTCGGAAGAACAAAGGAAGATTGCTGATAAAATTCAAATAATAATTGAGGAGAGCAATGATAAAACGCAACCTACAGTAACTATCTTAGATAAAGGAATTGGTCAAGAACCAGAGAAATTTCAAGAAACTTTTCTTTCTTTGCATGGAAAAAATAAAATAGATAAATTCTATTTGATGGGACAATATGGTCAAGGAGGTTCTACCTCTTTTGCGTTTTCTAAATATACCATAATAATAAGCAACAGATATAATTCCAACAAAATTGGTTGGACAATAGTAAGATGCATTGATCCTGGAAAAGAGTATAAGAGGTTCAGTTACCAATATCTAACAGACTATAATGAGCAAATACCTTATACCTTAGAAGATAAGACCAACGAAGACTGCTTCCAAAATGGTACAATAATTAGAATGATCAATTATGCTATAACTAAATATCATTCACAGGTTTTTGTCAGGTGGTATCAATTATGTAGAAATGCTTTATTTGACGCAATATTACCTTTTCTTATATATGATAAACGTTCTAAAGAGATTTCAAAAATAGCAGATAATTATATGAAACGGACGAGAGTAATTTTTGGCATGAAAAACAGTCTAATGTCAAAAAAGCTCACTAATATTAGTTACCAAAATGAAATCCAAGTTCCCGTAACTAATAATCTAGAAAGTTTTTGTTCTGTTAGATATTGGATATTTGAATCAAAAACAGATGTAGAAGACAGCTATTTAGATATGTCAAAAGCGTATGTTGTATTTACATTAAATGGTCAGCGGCAACATCGAGAAAAAAAATCTTTTATCTACGATTTCTTAGGCTTAGAAGCTCTGCAAAAACACATGATTATACAAGTTGATTGCGATGGACTAAGTCCACATCATAGAAAAAGATTCTTCACTACAACCAGATCTACTGTTAGAGAAACAGATGTTAAGACCATAATTTATAGAAAAATTAAGGAATCAATTCTTACAGATTGTAATATCGCAAAAATCCTTGAAGATTTAAGGAATGAAGCACTCAATCGATATGATGAAGCTCAGGGAAGGAAAGATTTACAGAGAGTAGCAAGTTTACTTAAGAGATGGAAAACACTTCCAAAAACAAGCGAAGTGGGTAATTTTCGCAATATGTATATGGCTGGAGTTTTGAGTACAGAAAATCCTTCCGAAACAAAAAACCTTCAACATATTCCTACATATCTCAAATGTATCAATAAAAAAAAGCCTATTACTGCACAAAGAGGTAAAAGATTTGTTATCAAATTTGAAACAGATGCACAAGAAGATTACTTAACTAGGAAAAAAGATAGAGGATCGTTTAATTATTCCATACCTAAATCAATTCAAATACAGAGTGTTCAGACAAGATTTTCAAATGGATTTTTTAGTGTAATTTGTAAATCTTCAACAAATTTAAGGATTGGAGAAAAAATCTCAATTAAGTTTGCTTTAGAAAGACCAGGTATGAGTCACCTAGAGGTTGAACTAATTATTCAAATTATTGAACGAAAAACGTCAGTACCTAAAAAAAGCAATCAAGAGAGTAGAAGAAGCCAAGAAGCTCAACCAAACATAAAAATTATCAGAATTCGAAACAAAGAAGAATTAATACAAGCTGAAAAAACAAGATCATCAATCAGAAGCGAACCTGTTTTTACACAAGAAAATAGTGGATTGATTTTAGTACATGTCAATTTGTTGTTTCCTGAATGCAAAATTGCAAGGGAAAAAACAGGTGGGTCAACAGATACAATTGCAAGAAAGATTGATCATTATGTTACGTATATTGCAGCTCATTCGATTTCGCAATACAACGATTATAAGAATGTGGCTGAGAATAGTTTTATGGAAAAACTGGATGTTGATATACGAGAGAAATTGAAGACAGTTGAACTTAAGAGAATCGCTTCTACAATCATCCCACTAACATTTAAATCCTGAAAAAATTAGAAACAGAAACAGAATATCAAACTAGAAAAAAACTAGCATCGCACAACAATAAATTAACAATTTAAGTGGTAATATGGTAAAACCGAAAATAGATAATGAAACAAAAAATCAGAAATTCAAGAGGATTGCAAGCGCAAGAACTAGAAAAATATTGAATGATCTAAGACTACTTGGTAACTGCTCAAATAGAAGAACCTACAGTTACAGTCAGGAGGAAGTTAACAAAATATTTAACACTATAGAGAAGGAAATTAAGAGAACAAAATCGCTCTTTAGTACGTCGAAGACTGATTTTTCTTTAGATTAAGCAAAAAAAATTGTTCAACTAATCCTCTAATTAATTAACAGTTGATAGCTTTAAGCTAAGAAAGGTTATAAGATAAAGTTAAAAATATCCGCTCTAATATCAATTAGGTGATAGTTTGTCTAAAACTACTCCTATTGAAAATTTACAGCAGGTTTCACAAAATAAGGGATATATAGCAGGTTTAGCTGCTTTCAAGTTTAAACCAAATGATGATTGGAGTTTTGACGAAGCTAAGGAAATGTATGAGCTGTCAAATTCGTTTCCATCTTCACTCAATAATCGAATTTTATTTGAAGATTGTATTTCTGGAATGAAAAGAATAACTCCTAAATCTATAGATCTTATAATTGCGGATCCTCCTTTTGGAATTGACTTTGACAAAATAGAACCACTTTATAGAAGAGATGCTAGTTATGTTATTGAGGATTATCAAGAGATTACTGAAGATTACTTTGAGTTTTCCAAAAAATGGATTTCTCAATTACCAAAATTGATGAAAGAAACTTCGTCTGCATATATTTTTAGCGGATGGAATCATCTAGAATCTATCCTTGCAGCAGGAAAAAAGGCAAAACTAAAATTAGTGAATCACATTATTTGGACCTATCCTTTTGGTGTATTCACAAAAAGGAAATTTGTTAACAGTCACTATCACATTCTTCTTTATGTAAAAAATGACAAGAAATACTATTTCAATAAAATAGAACATTATCCAAGCGATTCTTGGTTCTTTAACAGAGATTTTAAACCCAAAAGAGAGAAAAATGGGACAAAGCTACCATTAAATTTAGTTAAGAGATGTATGGATTATAGTTCAAAACCAGGTCATTATGTTTTTGACCCATTTATGGGAAATGGGACAACTGCTATTGTAGCAAAAGCAAACTTGAGAAACTACATTGGTTTTGAAAAAAATAAAAAACTAAAACCAATCATTGAACAAAATCTAATGAAAACTGAGCTTGGAAGCTTGTATAAGCCATACACAAATAATAATCAAATTGGCTCTCTTAAGAAGAAATATCCTAGAGCCTACAAATTGTATATGAAAGAAAAAGCAAATGAAAAGACCACATAGTTTATTCAGAATCAACTATTTTTGAATACATCTCAGGTCTTCTATCATTGAAGATGTGATTATTGTCACTTAGCCATTTGTTTCTTGCTTTTGTAATATCTATTTCTACAGTATGAATCTCTTCCTTATCAGTACTAGCTTGTA
>JAGLXK010000071.1 GCA_023132955.1 Candidatus Heimdallarchaeota archaeon | reverse complement strand
GCGTTCTTTGTTATACAAAACTTTGGTGGAGGTAGCTACTAAACTAGATAAAGAAATTGATGTGGATGAACCTTCTAAGCCCAAGGAAGAACCTATTAAGAAAAGAAAGCGAAGAAAGAAAAAGAAAGACAAAGAAGCTGAAGAGCATTTGTTCTTCTAGAAGAGTTAACTCTTGATTAAGAAGAAACCTCCAATAATCAAGAAGGGTAAGAAGCTAGTTATGGGAGAAAGAGCCACTAAAAACTAAAAAAGAATAAAGAGAGAAAAAAAAAGAAAATGAGAAAATTTTAAACTCTATTCTATTCTTCGATGTATTTTATGAATGGAACTGGTAAGTAAGTAGTTGTTATTTTCGTCTTCTCTTCAGTATTATAGGTACTATCAGTAATAGACAGATACCAACTGGAAAATACCATGAAACCTGTCTAGGAGTATAGTTTTGCCTCATGAAGTTAACAGTGGAAATGATTCCATTATCATCAATGGTTATTTCTAACTGAATCATGACTCCATTAATTTGGTCTATTTCACCAAAGAAATAAGACATCACTCCATCAGTAGTATAATTGACAAAGGCATCATAAGTGACAACTTTGTTACTGATTTCAATGTTAATTACAACTTCTGTTTCGATGTCTAAGAAGTAGAAGTCATCATTAACAAAGTAAATCCAATCCTTCTCAGTAGGATTAACTGAAGTTCCATTTTCGAAATCCATTTTAGTCCATGTAATCCAGAAAGGGAAGATATCATCCCATTCAAAATCATAAATTACATCTCCATAGGTAAGATTAAAATAATTCTGACTTTCGTTAAAAGACATTGAATCCCAATGGAAGTTTATATCCTCTGGATCTTGCAATATCTCTAGTTTAACTATTGAGTTATTTGTTATTCCTGTCGGGGCAAATTCACTTTCTAACATTCCACTTCCGTAGAATGTGGTGGCCCAGGTAAACTCATCTCCTGCTTTGAGTTCGTCAGAGTAGTAACATCCCACAGCATCGTCAAATGCCGGGACTGATTGTGCGCTAAAAAAAAGCAAAACAAACATATATAATGCGATTTTTGTTTTTACCTGCATTAGTCTCACCAGCTACATTTTACTAGATTTCTAGCAAATTTGTAGCTATATACATAACACAGATTCATTTAAAAAATTATTGATTAAAAATAACATACTAAATTTAAACAACTATTTTTTTAATGGTTTTTGAGTTTGTAAAGGTTATCCAATCCTTCCATGTATTTTATCAGGGTTGATTGTTGGATATTTTTTTTCCATATCTCAGTCAAATTCTTGGATACTTATGATATTCGTGGATTCTACACGCTGTTCAAAGATGTGTGTAAATTAGCATCAATCCAATGCAATGATTAGTGCGAAAAAGTTTAGTACTCGAAATAGAATATAAACGGGGAGATACAATGACTTCGAGAAAAGTATTTGTGATTTTTAGTATTGTAATGTTGACTATAAGCTTTTCACCTACATTTTCTACAGCAAAAGAAAATGATAGAACTGTTTCTAATCCAA
>JAGLXK010000070.1 GCA_023132955.1 Candidatus Heimdallarchaeota archaeon | reverse complement strand
TAAGATTTGCTTAAATCGGAATATGTAATTTTCATGAGATCATATTCATCTATTGCTTTTGTTATAGGTTCTTCTACTGATCCATCTGTGCAGAAAGTAATTGATATTCTACAACATGCTAGTTCGAGGAGCACATTTGATCAAAAAATGGGTTACGGTTATGTGGATGCTTACTTAGCTTATGGTAAAGCGTATACGGAGGGGAGATTAGCAGCCTAAATAGTTATATGTGTTATTTTACATGTATAATCAAAGATTAACTGTTAATATTGTAATATATGGAGGAAGAAAGTTATGGACAATAAATTTAGTAAATTCTTGGTTGTAACACTAATAACCTCTATACTTATTTTCCCTAGTGTGCTATCAGTTTCTGGAGATGAACCAATTATAGCTTCGAGAATTTCAGAGATCACAGAAATATCCTTAATTGCTGTTCCAAATTACAACAAACCCAATACTACTCTATTTAGCATCAATGTAACAGTAGAGATTCTAAATAGAGATGATGAAAATCAAACAGTAACTGAGGTAGCAGATTGTTATCCTAAAGTTTGTATTAATGCATCATTTGTTAATCAATCATTGGAACTGGGACCTAAAGCACTTTGCGATGATTTATTTACAGATTTTACCTATTCCCCAAATATAACTACAGAATATGAAATAGTTAGGTTTTATATTACTCAATCGGGATTATCTCAACTTCCAGATGGCAACTATACGCTCGGGAGACCCATAAATACAGCTTCTAAATATGGGACAGGTGAACCAGCTGAAGTATTACTCACATTTATCCAAGTTATCTCTGGAGCTATTAATATCACTTATACCAACTTTACAATTCAAACGCTTCCAGAAGTAAGTTTAGCATTCACAAGCCAATTAGTAACCATTTTCTTAATCTCAAGTGCAATTCTTGTTATAAAGAGGAAAAGAACAAAAGTTCATTAAAAATCTAAAATTAGATAATTGCCTTCTTTTTTTTCTTCTAGAGATTAGAATTTTTTGTTTAATAATAAAGCGCTAAAAACATCGAAAAAGGCATAGGGGTCATATATAGCTACACTAACACTTTAATACATTTCATGGAAAATATCGCAATTATCAGAAGAGATTATTAGCATGCTAATAATAAGAAAAAGTGAATATAGATCTATCAAGAGTAAATACTCTGAATG
>JAGLXK010000007.1 GCA_023132955.1 Candidatus Heimdallarchaeota archaeon | reverse complement strand
GATTGGTGTGATTCAGTAGAGAAAAAAGCTTTTGCTTACGCAAATATACCTCCGCCTAAAGGTAAAGAAAGAAAGAATGATAGAGACCATTTAGTAATTCTATCTCCTGATTTCCAGAATACTATTCATCTAAACCATTATGATTATTGGATTGTAGATAGAAAATTATTCCAAGAAAGATTAGTAGCACTTGCAGAGAAAGCTGGTGCAGAATTTAATTTTGGCATAGAAATAGTTGAACCTATAGGAAGAGGACAATGGGTAGTAGGAGTAAAAACCAAAGAGGAAAAAGTGGAAAATGCTCGTATTGTTATTGACTGTTCAGGTAAAGATAGGATTTTAGCTAAAAATATAGAAATTTTGGACTTAAACGTTGAAATAAAGAAAAAAGATAAAGTTAAAGCATATCGAGAATTGCACAAAGTTACTGATGGGAAAATAGATTGGAAAAATATACCAATCGATAAAAATCTTCTATACTATCGCTATGGGTTTGAAAAAGGTTTCAGCTGGTTAAACTTTGAAGATAACAATCATCTAGACATAGGATCAGGAGTTGGAAAAGGATATTCTGATAGATCTCCTAAAGCAATTGTAAATGATTTTATTAATTCTAAAAGTAATGTTGAAAATGAAAAAATACGCGGTGGGGGCGGAGACATACTAATCAGAAGACCCACTACTATGGTTTGGTATGGATTTCTAGCTGTTGGTGAAGCTGCTTGTCAAGTTGTACCTACAAACGGATGTGGAATAGGTCCAGCGATGATAGCCGCAAAGATGGCAGCTGAGGTTGCTGCAGATGCATTGAGAAGAAAAGAAGTTTCAATAAACAGCTTATGGCAATATCAAGTCAATTTCATAGAAGAGAGAGGAAGGGATCATGCAGCACTAGATATGCTGAAAAGACATGTTCTTCTGTTTAGTCAAGAAGAATTTTCTTTCCTTCTAAATAAGGGAATTGTGACAAAGAATGACTTAGAACTTATGATTCACGGAAAATATAAAAAAATAGGATTATTAAAGATGTTTTTGACCTTTTTCAAGGGGATAAAAAGAATGAAACTAATGCTAAAGATGAGAAAAGCAGCAGTGATGTCTAATAGAATTTATAGTCACTATAAGAAAATGCCTAAGGAATATAATTCTAGAAAGTATCTTGAATGGCTACTTGGACATATGTCTTTATTTGAGGAAATAGAACAAAAATAGTGATTTTTAGCAGTTAGATTTAAAACAAGAGAACATTAGTGTATTTTATGAACAATGAGTCGGAAAGTTATCTGCGATTCATCCTAGAAAATATTCTTTGTTTAGAGGATAGTAGTGAAGTTACGATTCATTTGATAAACATTTTAGAGGGAGTGCAATGGGACATTATGGACTGCAACGATGAGATCAGATTTGTTTCTATTAATCATCGTTTAGAAGGAAGTGAGATTGATTCACCTAGTTTTCGAAAAATCTACAGTGGAGCAACAAGAAGAAAACTACCTATTATTCATCTACATAATGAGAACGATGATATTTTTGGAGCTTTTCAGCATAAATCAGTAGTAAAAGTATGGAAACTATCTATTAAGGAGAAATTACAAGATGTAAGGTTAATACCTTTTTTGGATGATCCCGATAGAGCACAGTATCTACAAATTGAATTTCCAACTGGGATCTTCCAGATAAAGAGTATTTTCCAGCTCTTTCCAACAGATAACTATTTTCTAGCTAATATAGAATATTCAAAGAAGTATGCTAAAGCTTATGAGAAATTCACTAAAATTGTTCCTTTTACAGTTGATAGAATTATCGATTTGCTTTCTACAGAAGAAATAGCACCATCATTCAAAGCATGGGAAGAAGATCCTGATAGGTTTGACATACCTGGAGTTGATTCAGCAGATATAACTTTAGCTAGAAAACTAGCATCCGAATTACCAGCTGAAGAACTTAACATTCTTGTTAATCAAATAAGAGAAATAATGACAGCTACAGATTGGGAGAATGATACTGATAATCTTACAATTGAAAGATATTCGAAATTCCTCAAATATGTCAAACAAATAAGGAAAATCAAGAAAAAAGAACCACCAGATGATTATTCTTTCATACTGGAAGATGAAAGTCCTTAATATTTCCAAATTCCTGCATTACATCCTAACAAATCATAATATGTGTTTTTAATTAAGGTTCCACAATAATCAACGAGAAATTATGTAGTGAGTTCCAAAGATATACGAAAGGCTTTTATGTTTATGCAGTGATTAGATATTAGATAAACTCTTGAAGTTTATTGGAAAGGCGAAAGAAATGAAAAGTAAAAAAATTCTCCCATTAATGGTAGTTTTACTACTAGGAATGGTCGCTATAGGAAGTTCGACTACTCAAGCCAAAGTAACTAATATAGACTTCACAGCGTTGGAATATTTCTATTTTCCTGCGGGTGGATTCGTACCTCCAACAGTCTGGATTTCTGACGATGGAGTTGTACATTGGGATGATGCCATGTTCCCATTCAAAGTTTTTGGAGATATAGATGGTTTTCTCCATGCGGGTATTAAGAGAATGAATATTGATCCAATTACTGGAATCGGGCATGCTATTGGAACAAACTCCTTTGTAGGAAAATGGATGATAGATGATCAATTCTATGGATTAGATTTA
>JAGLXK010000069.1 GCA_023132955.1 Candidatus Heimdallarchaeota archaeon | reverse complement strand
GTGCAGATGGCTTTACCAATCAATAAGGGGAGTTTTCATCATCTTCAAAGTATGCCTATAGATGATATTATTGACATTTATTCTGAAGCTGGAAAGATCTTCATGGATGACATGTTGATCAATGGTGTTTCCACTTCTGTCGATGAATGGTCCGAGCTAATTACTCTTAGCACAGGTATGCCTATACGTTTTGTGCGAAATGCACTCAATCTTATTCCGCACATTTTCAGAAAGAGTGAATTGAAGAAGATTCTTCGAGCAAACAGTCCCACAGGCAATCTAGGTATTTATGACAATTTTGTAGATGTTAGAGGAGGAACTAAATTTGCCTGGGCACCTCGAGGAAAGAATGTAGGGATAGCACTCCCAGGAAATCATCCAGCGGTGAGTTTGTTGGGGACACTAATTCCATTGTTCAAAATCCCTGCTCTTATCCGAGCATCATCGTCAGAACCATTTACTTCTTTTAGAATCTGTAAGGCTTTATGGGAAGCAGGACTTCCTCCAGAAACACTCTTTCACTTTACTACTGACCATTCAGTTGTAGATACAATTGTTCGTAAATCTGACTTAGGTATAATCTTCGGAAATGAATGGATTCTCAGAGCTTACGAGCATGACAGTCGCATCAAAACCTATGGACCTGGAAGAAGTAAAGTTCTTGTTGAAATAGAGAATATGACTCCATCTCTTCTTGATTTATCTGTTGAATTGGCTTATCAGAGCATCAATTATGACACTGGAAGGGGATGTATAAATGCTTCTGGAATTATCTACAATTCTCCTGATAAATATGAAGAATTCAGGGATAAACTTGCTGAAAAGCTTGCTTCCTTACAACCTTTAGACCCCATGGATCCTAAAGCTGAAATCTCTGCCATGAATCCTGATGCAGCTAGAGGATTGTATAGATTCATCCAAAGCAGGATGGATACAAGTGTCAAAGATGTTACAGCTAATTTCAGAGACTCTGAAGGTTTCTTACATATTGATGGCAATTTAGCTTTCTTCATGCCCACTCTCTTAGAGTTGAGTGAAGAACATCAGATGCGAACTGACGAATATCCATTTGCTTTCGGAACCATTTGTAAACCAGATGATTATTTAGCAGAAGAACTAGTTGCTGATTCCTTATCTTTATCCTATCTTTCAGATAATCCCGAAAGAGCTAAAAGGCTTCTTAACGATCCATCAATCCATAAGATTTTCGTCAATGACCAGACATTTAAAATGCAGATTAGTGCGCCTCATGAAGGTTTTCAGGCCGATTTCCTTTATGGAGCTAAAGCATCAAATTACGATGGTATAAACAATCTCTTGAAGTGATTTTTTCATTTCTTTTTCTCTTTTAGTTTTTCTTCTTCTACAAGTGATTAATCAAATAGAAGTTGTACGAATTTAACCTGATTTTAAATAAAAACTAAGAATTTACTAATAATTTCTCACCAGTTGCAGTTTAGTAAAAGTTAGATTAAAAATAGATTATTAGGTGGAAAAGAAATATAAGGTGGAAAAGAGATTTTTCACCCTTTTTAGGGTGAGAAATGGAAAATATTTTTATTCTTGATGACAATCGTACACGATTCGAAAAATCTCGATTGTTCTAAACGAGATAATTAATTTGTCAACAAAGATGAAATATTATGAAAAAGAAAAAAATTAAACTATCTATGATCTTATGTGTTCTAATTATTGGTTTTTTACTAAGCTCTTCTTCGCTTAACATAAATAGCACAAAAAATCTAGTAGAGGGAGAAAATAATCAATTCAATATAGATTCCTTTGATAGTTCTGCTTGGACCCTTACAGAAGTTGTCTCCACAGTAAATACAGAACATTCTTACAATCCTTCGCTTGTTACTGATTCTGGTGGTAATATCCATATAGCGTGGCATGATGCTACTGATTATGCTGGGAGTGGAACAGATACAGATATCTTCTACAAACGCTGGAACGCATCTTCCTCCTCTTGGACCCTTACAGAAGTTGTCTCCACAGAGAGTACAGGTAGTTCTGCCGTGTCTTCCCTTGCTGTTGATTCTACTGGGAATGTGCATATAGCATGGGAAGATTTTACTGATTATGCTGGGAGTGGAATAGATAGGGATATCTTTTACAAACGTTGGAACGCTTCTTCCTCCTCTTGGACCCTTACAGAAGTTGTCTCCACAGAAAGTAATCGTTTATCTTATCCTCCTTCTCTTGCTGTCGATACTACTGGGGATGTGCATATAGCGTGGCATGATAGGACCATCTATGCTGGGAGTGGAGGAGATGAGGATATTTTCTACAAACGCTGGAACGCTTCTTCCTCCTCTTGGACCCTTACAGAAGTTGTGTCCTCAGAAAGTACAAGTCCCTCTTACTATCCTTCTCTTGCTGTCGATACTACTGGGAATGTCCATATAGCGTGGCATGATTATACTACAATTGACGCAGAGTTTGATTATGATATTTTCTACAAACGCTGGAACGCTTCTTCCTCCTCATGGACCCTTACAGAAGTTGTCTCCACAGAAAGTACAAGTCCCTCTTACGAACCTTCACTTGCTGTGGATTCTACTGATAATATTCATATAACGTGGTATGAAGAAACTGATTATGCTGGGAGTGGAACAGATAGGGATATCTTTTACAAACGCTGGAACGTTTATAGCTCCTCATGGACCACTACAGAGGTTGTTTCAACAGAAAGTACATATGATTCTTACTATCCTTCTCTTGCTATCGATTCTATTGGTAATATCCATATAATGTGGCACGATTGGACTGATTATGCTGGGAGTGGAGGAGATACAGATATTTTCTACAAACGCTGGAACATTTATAGCTCCTCATGGACCACTACAGAAGTCGTTTCTACAGAAAGTACAAATGATTCTTACTATCCTTCTCTTGATGTCGATACTTTGGGGAATGTTCATGTAGCGTGGCAAGATCTAACTGACTATGCTGGAGCTGGAGTAGATCGGGATATTTTTTACAAACTTTTGGGAGGTCCTCCTGCTGCGCCTAAACTATCTTTCATTGTACCCAATCCTACTGAACTTTATACTATAAATCTCGATTGGAATAATGTATTTAGGGCGACCACTTACTACATTTATCGTTCCACTTCTTACGTCTGGTCAGTTATAGATCTCATCCCTATTGCAACTCTTTCCTCGAGTGAATATATTGATACTGTACCTTCTGAAGGATATTATTACTATGTTATTATTGCTGGAAACGTAGCTGGGAACAGCTCGCATTCTAATTGTCAATATGTCGAAGTGAAGT
>JAGLXK010000068.1 GCA_023132955.1 Candidatus Heimdallarchaeota archaeon | reverse complement strand
TGAGGATCACATTGAAGACAAGCATTCTCTCCTGGAGAGTAAGTGTAAACATGACCGTAGTATGTAGCTGTTCCTCCATCAATCATAGGTTTCTTGAAATGAACAGCTCTACGATTTAATTCAGCTCTTGCAGTAACTGAATCTAATCCAGAAATTATTAAATCAGCTGTTGCATATACTTCAGGATCAATATCTTCAAGATTTGAGTGATGCCAGATATATTTGCTAAAAGGATTAATTTTCTTTAAAGCTGTAGCTGAAACTTTGGATTTAGGTTCCCCCTCATCTGCATCAGAAAATAAAATTTGTCTATTAAGATTAGCGTATTCAATAATGTCCAAATCTATCAAATGTAAAGTACCAACTCCTGCCATGGCCAGATTTTTAGCAACTTCGGTACCTAATCCTCCAATTCCTGCTATAACCACTTTTGAATCCTTCAAAGCTTTTTGATTCCACCCCGGTAATCTAAGTTGCCTATCTAGACGTTTTCGTTCTTCTTCAGAGAATGTTTCATCAAAAAAGTTTGATTGTTGTGATTCGTTGCTCATTGTATACTCCTCAAGTATTACTCTGCTTCTAGTATGAAAAAATAATGATTGTTTGAAAAATAAATGGAGGGAGAAAGAGAAATTCTTTCTTAGATGTTGATTACTTCTTCCATTTATCCAGCAGTTGATACTGGGATAAGTAGAATGGTATCTCCATCTTCAACTCCATAATCATCTAAGACATCATCTGAATCACAAGTTCTTCCTGCATGAGACAGATGAAATTCATCTGGAGGTAGTCCAAATATCTGACTAACAGTATATTTGATGTCACCAATTGGTGCATCAATGGCAACAACAAGTTTCTCTTGTTTTGGACTTGGTCCAATAGTGCTTTGAAAATAAACACTAATTTTCTTACTTCCAGGAGTCTTTGACTTTGTAGGAGTCTTTGAGATAATTTCTTCTTCTTCGACTTCCTCTTCTTCTTCATCAAAGGATAATTCTTCAAATTCTTCGCTCATAATAATCATTCCTTGTTAATTACAATTTATGCATATTGCATTGGACTGTTAAAAAACTATGCTTTTCGGTATAAAAAGCATTTTATTTAGGTTGTTGAAGAAAGCAACAGTAATATAAATAAGGAAAAAGAGGATATATATCTTGATTGATAACTAGAGGAATTCAGAACTGTTAAAAGACAGACTTGGAGTTTTAGAATTTCTTGAAAACAGATCCTTAGAAGAAAGGCAAAGTATGGATTTGACTTACAAATGGCAAACAAAAAAAAGAAAAGTAAGATTTCTTCCAAAATTCCAAAGCAAAAATATCCCTTTGATTCTAAAATCCCCAAGGAAAAAATTCCAAAACAAAGATTAGATGCTAGTGAACTAATTCCTCCGAAAAAACAAAAAAGGGGTAAAGAGAAGAAGGAAGAAGTGATTCCTAAAAGAGAAATTTTCAAAGATATTGAAAGCATGGAATCAAGAGCTATGGAGAAACAGAAGAAAGAAAAAAAGGAAGAAACGCTCCCTTCAAGAGATAAGGATAAATTCTCTGAAATCGAAAGTATGGAATCTAGACCACTTCCAAAGGAAGAGAAAAAGGAGAAAAAGGAGAGAGAATCTCCAGCTGCTTCCCAAATTGAAGAAGTTGTGCAAGAGAAAACTCCAAAGCAAAAAGTACCAACACAAAAATATCCTAGTCAAACAAAGTTACCAAAGCAAAAGAAACCAAAGTAAAATGAAAATAATCTTCTCTATACCTAATTAATTTCTAGAACAATTTATACAAACAGCATCAATAGGGCTGAATAGAAATACACCCCACCGAAAATCACAAGAAAGAGATTTTCAAGATAAAATACTGAAGTCAAGATATAAGTTGCAGGAATTATGAACATAAGTAAGAATCCAAAGAATTTTGGAGAAATACCTTTTTCGCTTGTTCCCTTGAGTCTGATGAAAGGGTATCGAATAAATGTTCTAAAAATCATGAAGTTACTAACTATATAATAAGGTAATAAAACAAAATCTACAGCATTGATATAGAAAATATAGTCAAGACCTTCTGTAGATATTCCAGTTGAAACTATAAAAGGCTCGTAAAGCAAAAATAACTTCTGAGTTAAAATAATTAAAACAGGAATTAGAGGAACCATTAGAACAAAAAACACTTCGTTGAATGTTGCTTTGTGTTTCAAATAAAAGAAACTTCTAAAAATTATAAATAAAGAGAGGAAAACAAAAATTGCAGCAAAAATGTAAACTCTTCCGAGGAAATTGTTATCTTCTATGAAATAATAAATTGAAACACCAACTAATGTTAGTGATAGTAGAAATGCTGCAGATAGTTGTTTCCAAGTGGCCATGAATAACACCTTTCCTTCTATTTTCCAACTTGTTTATATTTATTCAGTTATTAAACAATTGGCTACTCGAATTATTATAGCTTCTCAATCACTTTTTCAATATAGAGCTTTATATTGATTCTATATTTTGGATTGTTTACATATCTGGTAGAAATAATTTGATTACATCTAGCACAGAGTCTTGATGTCTTAAACCAACTCATAAATTCGTCTTCATGTGCAGGATATCGACAGTGGGGGCATAAAATGATTTTTCTGCGGTCTTTCTTATCAAAATCCATATAACATATTATACATTGCATCTCTTCTTTCTTGGGTGTACCAATTGGAAAGATTTTCTTAGAAACCGTTGTTATTTTGGATTTTTTCTTTAGAGTAGTAGAGCGTGTTGTTTTTACTTCTATCCCAGGAGCAATTCTTGCATTAGAATACCTAGAAGTTTTACTAGTAGATGATGTAGAAGCTGTTGGTCTTCTTGACCTAGTGGAAACAGATCTTTGGTTACTTCGAGTTGTTGAAGCTGTTGTTCTGCTTCTACTGGTTGATGATGTGGATCTGGATGAAGTAACCTGAGCTTGTTGGTTAGATCTCACTGCAAATGCAATTATGAAGTATCTAAAGATAAAAATGAAGTATAAAATAACAAAAATGAAACTTACAAAATCAATTTGCCAATTGATAAAGAATCCAACTAATAAAATTGCAATATATGTTGTATGTATCAAAAGGGGTATTTTTCTTCCTCTTCGTACTTTTCTGTTTACAGCAATAGCAGGCCATTTCTCAGAGTAAAAGTTTCGAAAATAAAGAGAAAGAACAATTACAGGAAAAATTAAAGATATAGATATTAGATTAAAAGGAGAATATATTGAGCTCCCACCTGATAAACCGATATCTATTCTGAAAATTTCATAAGCAGCGGCTATGGGAGAGATATAATTTCCCATTAACATAATGCAAAATGGAAGTAGTAGGAATTGAGTGCTCGCGAGAATAGTTTTATGTTTTTTATAATGTCTTCTTTCAAGAAAGAATCTCAGAGCAACAACAACATACAGGGTTATAAAAAATATAGTGAGTGTTTTCGGCAAATCTTTTTGAATTGCCATATATAGTACTCCAACGGTTAATCCAACAATTCCAATTGCTAGATAGGTTTTGATGTTGTTTAGTTCCAATTATAACCCAACTTTCATTTTTTATGAATCATTTTCATATTTGTTTTTCATGAAGAGATTTATTGATTCATAACCTGCTTCAACGCTCAAACCATGTACTTCACTCGATAGTTCATAGTATGATTCTTTATCTTTGTGAATTCTGAAAACTCCAACTCCAAAATTCTTAGGAGATATCATTAAAGGATCTAAAACAACAGCAATAGATTTATTCCAAAAGGTTTGATAACGGAGATGTGTGCCAAAGTCATCACCACTTAAAAAGGGAGTATAGCTAGGGTGTGAATGTGCCCATCCGACTATAAAATGTTCATCGTCCTTCTTGTGAAATATCTCTGTGAAAATCTGTTGATCAACAATTTCTACACTGACTGCATCACCTTGATCTACTGGCCAATAATCTTCAACAAAAATCTGTTCTAGAGGAGTGTCTTCATGTTTAATTCTTCCTGTTAATAAACCAATAATTTCCACCCAATCTTTCTTTGGGATGTTTTCGTTTGCATAAGTTAAAGCATGTTTAGCTAACTTTAGATAAGCTTTGGGGGAGATAACTATTTCATTTCTCACTTTGATTTGTAAATCATCTTCAGTGATTGTATCCTCGCTTATTTCTTGTTTCACATCTATTTTTTCCTTAATAATATCATCAACTTCATGAAGTCCTAGGGCTTTCTCTAGCGCTTCTATTTTTTTTAGGAGTTTTTCGTATTGTTCGGGAAATTCAGTTTCATTTTCCATTATAAGCTCACCTTCTTCATATTTTATTCAATTCTACCAGTAGGATTTTGCATATTTCTTACTAATAGAACTTGCCTTTTTAATGAATTTCTTCTTATCATTTAAGAATTCTAGAGCTGCTTCTTTATTGAATACATCTTTGGGATTTACATAAGCTCCATCAATATTAAACATTGCAAGGATAGAATAAATAACAGTCGTGATATTCTTAGCAGGAGACCATCCATCATGTTTTCCTACTAATTCATTATCAACTAAAGCTAAGCAAATATTTCTTTTATTTGGATATTCTTTAGGATTTGGCCAGAAATTGGGATGCCAGATAGGTGTGTGTAATCTTACATATGGTGGCTTATATGGATAGTTTGATCCAAAGAGAATTTCAAGTTTATACTTACCACCAGCATAAGGTGTCTTCTCAGGTCCAACAAAACCTATAGCTAGATGTCCCATAGATTTCTTCTTACTTGGAAATGCTTTTACTTGAGCTAAAATACCTTCTTTATGAAGTTTTCTTAGCGCATCAAAATCTTTGATAACTCGTTGTTTTCTAATTTTTGTCACCTTTTATCAAGTGATATTTATGTATGGTTTGAACCACGTTCTAACAAGTAAGATAGCTGAATTATTGTTTAAAAAAGTTGTTTTGAAGGATATTCAAGTAAAGAAGCTTCAGATACTCTTTCTAAAAATTTTAAAGGAAAATTAAAGTACTGGAAAAATCCTTTGCTAGTTTTTGGAATTGTTTACTCAGACAATAATTCTGTGAATTTATCAGAATATTCTGTCTTAATCTGACCTTCGGTTTTTTCCATTTCAGCTCTAACTTTCTGGAATTCTAGTTTCTTCTTTTCAATTTTCATTAGAATGCTTTGAATTTTAGATTTATTCTCTGCTATAGTAACTTCTTTTTTCTTAAATTTGGCTTCTTCCTTGAGAACTTTGTCTCCTTTTCCACTCTCTTTCAGTTTATTTATCTTCATTAATCGTTCTTGTAACTCTTGATTGACTTCTGCATTCTTTTTCTTAAAATAAACTTTCTTTCCATCTAGCTCATCTAGATCCTCTTTAACATCAAAAAATTTCTCTTTAGTACCATAAAATTTAGCTAATAGCTTGTAATACTTAATCTCTCTTTCACTCATGATAATTAGAAATAGATTTGAGTGTTTAAAACTCTTATTAAAGTGTAATCTAACTACCGAATTATTGAAACTTTAAGATTATTGATGTTCTTTCAAACTCCACATATTATCGAAAAACTCCTTAGATGGATGAATTAAATCTTTGTTAATCCTGATATCATGAAGAACACAATCACAATAAGGATATCCTTCTACTATTGTATGTTTCATGGTTAAAATGAAGTTCTCATTATTATTATTGTAACCCTGAAAATCCCCATAACATGCAGCTAGATATTTCAGTTCAATATCTGTTAAGTTAGTTATAGCATCTTTCCACATGCATGTATCTTTCCTCTGAGGAAACTTACCATCCTCAATCACTCCTTGAACAATTACCCAGCCTATACTTGGAGAATCATCATCCTTTGGAATTCTAGCATTTCTAAACTCTACAAGAGTTTCATATTTGCTCCTTCCTGAGGATATTGATTTGACATAAGCTTCTATATATCCTTTGAATAAGTCTATCGCTATATTCCTTTCAATAATCTCTGTTAAGATTTTTACATTATAGTATCTGTGATAGAGAAATGAATTGATGTAATTTCTATTAAGGACATTAATTTTATCTTGAATCCAGTCTTTATTACTACTGAAATCAAGTAATTGGAGATAATAATCAAAACAAGCACTCATTAATTCTGGAAAAACTTTCAAGTGAATAAAATCCTTACTTAACTCTGCAAAATCTATATTCTGCTCTTTTGAAAAAGAAGTTTTGAGAAACTGATTGAATTGATTTGTTAATCTAGTAACAAAACTATTCAAGATTTCTGGTTTCTCTTTCTTTATGTATCCAAGCAGATAATTCAATCTTTTCAGTACAGTTCTTTTAGCAAATTCTAGTGGCTGAAGTTCCTGTAATTTTTCTAAATCACTAATATCATACTGACCTGTTCTAAAAACTTCCATACTTCATTCCTCCAGATCTTTCCCAATATTTTCTGTAAAATCTAAAGATGGCTGCTCTGCATCTGGATGGACGTCATCATTCCAATAAAGCTCATCACAGAATTTAGCATGATGTAGAGTTTGAGTTCTTCGTAGGTGGATTGTTCTACCTTCATTAAATTCTGGAACATCTGCAATATAGCAGGAACTCAAGTAAGCGATATCTGGGTCATTGAATTCTTTCAGAGCTTCTGGTGTTAAGCAACTATCAAAACGGTAGATCACTTTATGATCATCAAATATACAAAATGCAAAATCTGCAAGACCCATTTTACACCATATTTCTATTGAACTCTTATTGGAATCCAGAATCGTAACTGTTTTGGGATCTGTTGGTTTTTCTGTTTTATCTTTAGACCTCATTTCTTTTATTAAATAAGGGACTATTTGTTTATAGATTCTTGTTCCTTCCTCTTTTCCGTAGGTATCAGCTAAAGCTTTTACCAGATAATATGAGGTTCTTTCGAGAGCCTTGATGCGATCGAAATGAAATAATTCTATTTCTCCTTGATCTGATGTATAGTTATTAGGTAACTTGATTGTCTTACATACGAAAAGAAAGACCGATTTCTCTAAGTCAGGGAAATTTGGTATCAATTCCAACCTTTCTCTAATTATTTTCCAATTAAAAGCATTATAATTATAATCATAATCACCTACAGCTTCACTAAACTTTTCTTTCAATTTTGAAATATAGAAACTCAGATCTTCTGGTAGAATCAATCTGAAAAACTTTGTAACAGAATCTACTCGTTCAAGTCTAGCTTTTATAATATCTTCAGGCTTAGATTTTCCTTTCTTAGTTAAACTAAAACACTTATGGTTTTCAATTTGCATTAAATTACAACTCTTGTTTTTATTAGAAGTTTATTTGTAAACATTCACTTTACTTTTTAGACCATTATTAATCTTTTGAGTTAATTTCTTTTTTTAAACTCCAATATTTTCTCTGTTTTTATAGGAAATTCTAATTTCACATATGAGATGAAAAGCGAATTATTTGTTAATCAATACGATGTCGCAAAATGCAGTGTTGATGGAGAGAATTGGTATGATATTTCAGAGATAGCTGCTTTATGTTGTATTAACGACCACTATGCCACCAAGGATATAGATGCAGTTCTTCAGCATTACAATAAGGGGCACATTGTTCCTGTAGAATATGTTCTTTATAAGAAAGTGTGACTTCACAGATTTCTAACTAGAACTTGACATTAAGAGTAAAGATAGATTTAATTAAATGGATAATAAATTTATTACTAATGGATGTCATTGATTCTCATTCCCACATCTCTTCAACACCAGACCATGTTTTAGAACTTTTGACTGAAATGAATCGGTTAGATATCTCAAAAGCTTGCATCAGTGGATTAGGGTCAATGTTTAACTCCGTATCTAATAAGGAAATACTTGAAATTGTTGAGAATTTCAAACCTCGTTTCATAGGTACGTATTTTGTCCGTCCAGGAGTTACCAATACTCTAGATATACAAGATGCATATGAACAAGGATTCAGAATGCTTAAAGCTATAATACCAAAAAAACCTTATAGTGATCAATCATTTTATCCGCTTTGGGGTGCAGCTCAGAGATTAGGAATGCCTATCCTTTTTCATACTGGTCTAGTAACTGTTTCAGAATCCTCTCCCAAAGACATCATTCTCTCTTTAGATATGCATCCTTTACAGATAGAACCAATTGCCAACTCCTTCCCTGATTTGAATATCATCTTAGCTCATTTTGGAGGGCATTGGAATAAAGATGCTGCAGAACTTGCTCGAATGCGTCATAATGTTTATGTTGATTTAACAGGTGATTCAGAGGGATGGAGATCTAAACTGGATGAAGAAGGCTTTGAGAAATATCTGTGGTGGAAAAACGCTTTTCAAAATGTCGTTTTTGGTACCCATGTTCATCCTGATCAAATAAATCAGGTACTCAAAGAAGATAAGGAAAGATATTCAAAGCTTAACCTTGATCAACAAACAATAGAAATGATTTTCTCAGGTAACATTAAAGGAATGCTCAAGTTGCCTTAAAGTCATTCATCAAATTTGTATCCTCTCTTTTTCCAAGCCTCATACATCTTAGGATTCTTTTTAAGAAATTCATCTCTGATTTCTTTGGGTACTCTGTTAAGGACACAAGAGAAATTGATACAATCTGTACAGACTTTCAGTTGAATTACTAGATACCATAAAACTACTCCAAAAACAGTTAGTCCTAGAAAAACCCACTTCCCCTCAATTGCTAGAAACACAATAGGTATTGCAAATATTATGTTGGCCCCTATCAAGAATTGTATTTTCTCCCACAAACTAGTAGGACCAGGTTTAAATTTAGCTGTTTTCAAGAAGCCATAATTAATTGAACAATGTAAAGTCCTTGATTCTCCCTCTGCGTAATATGGGCAATGAGCACAGAGCATAAGTGGTTCCCAAACCAAGAAAAAGAAGATTATATAGCCCATCCAAACAAGGGAAGAGATCAGATTCAATGGATAACTCAGAAGTATAAGACCTATAAATGCTGGAATAAAACCAATAAAGAATGGAATTCCAAAAATAATTGCATATTTCTTATCAAGATGACAATGGAGTTTACCTTTTAGATTACAATCCTCACAGCTCTCTTTGTCTTCCCATATACAAATGCAATGAGGATTGCTAGAACTCATCAAGCGCAATTATGTTCTACAACTATAAACTTTCTGTAGTATTTTCATCAAGTTTCTTTACTCGATAAACAATGTTAAACATCAAACTTCTTTGTAGTATTGTCACAACTTGTGACCATAACTTGTGGTCAACCTATTTTTAAAGGATAGATTATGTTAGGATAAGTGCAAAAAATGAAGAAAAACATGAAAAAAGCAGTAAAACTCGGAAAAACAATGAAAGAATTGAGAATTAGCAGTCTAGAAAAGATGGTTCTAGTCAATGGAACCTTACTCTAACTCATCTCACATCTCTTCTAATTTATCTACTTCTTCTATTATTAATTTCTATTACAAAACTCTTCTCCAAAATCATATGAAAAATTTAAAAGTCAGTCATTAATATTAATTACATGGCATCTCGAAGAATGCATCTTTTTGCAGGAACACTCTTTTGGGGAATTTTCATAGGAATCTTCTATGCACTCGATTTCACAGGTTTCATAGATTTAGGATTATCAGGTAGTCTTACGAACTTGGAATTTCATTCACTCTGGATAGTAATCTCATTTATGGTCACACATTTTGGAGCACAACTCCCTGATTATGATCTTCTATGGGATAAAATTCTTCCTCACAGAAATGTTGTAACTCATTCAGTATTCCTTCCATTGATAATTTGTATCCCTCTCTACGCTGTAAAACCTGAAACCACATTTTTAGTACCTATTTATGCTTTTTATTTAATCGGTCATGCTTCACATTTGTTCTTTGACCTTCGACCAAAAAGCTGGAAGGGTTCAGCATTAATTCATATTTTTTGGGTTAATGAAAATGGAAGAAAAACCTTGCCTCCCAAAGCTTCAAAACTTTTTCTTCTTATAAACGGAATAATAGTCCTTGCAGCTGGAATTGTACTTCTATACTTCTTCCAATTATGGGTATAGAGAGAGAAGACTCTCCCTATTTTTTATTTTTTATTTTCTCATAGTTGCTTTCTAATGTTTTTAGGAAAGCTGAAGCAAGAGTTAGTAGTTTTTCAGGTTCCAAAACAGTCAATTTGATTTGATACAGACGATTTAGTCTATCTCTTGAATGAATACACCATTCAACAGGTTCATTTAATTGGTCATTATATTCCATAGCAGTTTTTTCTATTGCTTTAACACCATCAGAGTGTCTATCGTCTGAATGAGTAGCCCAGTTTAGTGGGTATACATAATCTGTTTTAGCAATTCTTTCACCATACATAAAGAATTTAGAGATATCTTTATCTTTATGTTCCTCATATTCTGCAATTGCAATGTTGATTATCTCGTGCTCTCTTATTTTTCTAATAGGGATAACTGCTGTGGTTTCATTTGGTTGAATAATAGTAATATAGGTGACTGAAATGCTCTGTACTACACCTTCAACATTCATTTCTGGTATGAAAATATAGTCTCCTACATTATGATGTTTAGAGAATACCATTGAGAGTCCAGATATTAAATCGCCTACTGACCTTGCAGCAGCTATACCAAAAGCTGCACCCAGAGTTGCTGCAACACCTATGATCGACCCTGTGAAAGGTTCAAATTTGCTAATATATGCTACTATGAAGACTGGTAAAACTATTGATCGAATCAAAACATGTAAAGTATTGTGGATATCGGGTGATACACGCTTTTTAACCGCACGAAGAATCAGTTTTGCAATCCACAAGATAACAAAAGCACTTACTAGATAAATGAATAAATCATCAATATATTCAGATAGAAAACCGTCAAATGTAGCCAACAGTGGTGCGTCTGCTTTCAATGTTCCATTAATGAAATACCAATCAAGATTTTGTTCCATTTTCGAATTATAAATATTTTCTACAAGATTGTCATCGTTAATCTTAGCAGTTAAGTATATGGTAAATATGGCAATAAATAATGCAAGTAGTATCACATAAAACACATACTTTCTTTTATTATTCTTAATGTGTTCTTTGAATTTCAAATAAATCACTATTAAATCAATTTCGATGATAAATTTAAGCTTTATCCCAAAATATTGATTATTATCAAAATTAATCAAAAAAAGAAATATATCCCCCAAAACTTCTAAGTGTTAAGTTTTCTTTCTCTTAAACCAAGGAATGAGCATCGGTACTTTCTTTTTATATATCTTATATGTTGGATATTTCTTCAACATTTTCTTCTCAATTAGTGGAATGCTAATTACTACAAATAGTAGAGTTACAACTAATGGTCCTACGATTGTCCACCAGTAGCTAAAATCCGCTGCAAGTGAAAAGAAATATATTCCCCACCAAAAGCCAACTTCTCCCAAATAGTTAGGATGTCTAGAAGTAGCCCACAAACCCCTAATAAGCAATTCTCTTTCCTTTTTCTTATCATTAAAAATCTTCAACTGCTCATCTGCTACTGCTTCTAAAATGATTGCTCCAATACAGATCATTAAACCTAACCAGAAGAAGATGTTCATGGTTTCTAGAGTTGGAGAAATTATAGCAGGATAGAGAGATAAACATCCAGCATACACCACTAATGTTGGCATAAGGTGTAATCCAGTCAAATTAATAAACCAGAAAAGTTTAGGATAATTTTTTCTATAATTGGTATATCTCCAGTCTTCATGATGGAGTCCTTTCCAACCTCTAGCCCAATTATATGTTAGTCTTACTCCCCAAACTCCAACAACAACCATAATCCAGATATGGGTAGATCTGAAACCAATTACAGGAGCTATAGAGATAATCCAATAGAAAATTATGATAATAGGGATAACACTCCAATAAGGATCATATAAACTTGTATTTTTGAATATTGTACTAATTATGTAAATAACAAGAGTTGCTGCTACATCAGCAATCAGAGTTGCCAATAAAGGATGTACTAAGCCGTTTATTCCAAAAAGAACACCAACAGCTGCACCCAATGCAACAACATATGATATTATACATATTACGAATGAAGTTAAACGACTAAATTCGAGCTGAGAGGTACTCATATTCATGGGTGATATTGGAACAAAATCACTTCATTAAATGCTTTTCTTCTTAGTAGATTGTAGAAATCAAGAATTAGTCTTCTCAATTGTTGATGATTAGTTTCTTAAACCATATCTATAGAAGGTTCTAATATAGCCTTCACATCTTCCGTTTTGTTAGGCCACTTTTTATAAACAAAATAGATAATTAAGCATCCAACAGCGCATGGAACTATTCCAATCCCTGAAGCAGTCATCATTAACAAGCGGATAATAATATCAGTCATTGTAGTTTCAGGGAAATAGAACACAAATGTTAGGAAAGTGATGAAAGCATCTATGAGATAATGGATTATGATAACTGAAATCAGACTCTTTGTCTTCGAGTACAGATAAGCCAAGAGTATACCTATTGCTGTAGCATAAATTACCTGGAATAATGTAGAATACAAAAAACGGAGAATTAACTCTGTTTCATAACCCCATAAGAAGAATAAAGAAATCAGATTAATCAAATGGAACAAACCAAACATAACCCCATTAATGATGATTGTCTTTCTCTGGGAATATTTTTTCAACAATAAAGCAAAAACAACGCCTCGAAATGCCACTTCCTCCCAAATACCAGGGGTTAGAGCATAATAAATGTTTAAAGGTATTGTTTTTTCTACTAATAAACGTCCCCAAAAGATTTGGAAACCCCCTCTAGACTTTGCTTCCAACCAACTTGTAAAGACAGCAAAACACAGGATAATCCCACCTATCAAGATGCCTAAACCTATTGTTTTGATAACAGGTTTAAACTTGTTAAGATTAATACTATTAAGATATTCTTTGAAGGATCCCTTACTGTCAGGTAATTTTAGAAGAGGTACAATAACTAACCATAAAACTACCATAAGTGCGAAATTAATTAGCCAAAAGTTCACAATATTATTGACAAACCAGTTAGCAACATTTGAATTATTCATTGCTAGTATGTTTAGTACAATACCTGGAACCAACAAGAAAATAACATAAAGAACTAATACTAGAGTTATTGACCACCAAGGTCTAATTGAAGCAGGTTTTTCTTCATTCATCATTTTTTCACCTTTAATTCACATCTCATTAACAACTATTTTAGCAATTTCTGGTTTAACCAATGTAGCTTCTTTAGGTATCAGTTTATAGACTCCCCAAATGAGTAAAGAGTTTAGTATTGCTGGAAGAACCCCAATCCCTATTAGTGCATGAGTTGTGAGAAAAGTGTAGAAATTAGGTACTGACCCAGGAAGGAACATTATAACGAACGCATCTATCAAGTAATGACAGATTATACCTGGAAGCAAGCTATTGGTCTTTACACACATATATGCAATGAATATACCTAAAGCACTGGCAAATAAGACTTGAAATAACACAGGAACAACGGTTTCTAAAGTATACACTCCAAGTACCAACATATTGACTAAGTGAAAGAATCCAAATACCAACCCATCAATAATTATAGCTCTAGTTCTCGAGTAGACTTTCAAGAGCAAAACAAGAATTACACCTCTAAAAGCAACTTCTTCCCAAAAACCAGGGATGAGTGAATAATAAAAAATATAACCAGATTCTTGAAAATATTGTTTGGCATTGACTGTGAAATCACCACCGTTGATAGTTGCTATTGTAGAAGAAAGAGAGATACAGCCTATTGTAATAGCAGCCGTCATAAGCCCTAGACTAATGGTAAGAAATATTGGTTTAGCTTTATTAAGTTTAATATCTCTGAAAAAATGCTTTAAAGATTCGGACTTCTGTGGCAATTTAAAAACTAATGGAACAAGAAGAAACCAGAACAATCCAAGTAAAGTAAAAATAACAAGAAAAATAGCCACAACTGGGGCTTCTAGAACTGCCATAATAAGATTACCTCCTACTAGAATCGCAGCATATAGAATTAGTATTAGTAAGATCATAATCCATATATTACTTTTTAATGGTGGTTTAATTGCTGTTTGTGTAATATGGGGTGCATCTGGTTCAAAGATGCTTTGTGCTTCAACTACTTCTTCTGGCTTAGCTGATTCATTTTGTTCCATAAATCCCACTCCTGTTTTTCTCTAAGTATATTTTCATCTAACTACAGCAAACATCAAATTAAACTTATCGTTCAAAAACGAGAAATCCAAAATAGAAATCTGTTCATGTCAACAAAGAGAAGTATTTAAAAGAAATAGTAAAAAAATTACATCGATACTTGAAAATGCTGTGTCCACAGGGACTGGAAAAGAGAAAAGGAAATACATAGAGATTGTTATTAAACAATATAGACCTCTTGTATTTGGATTATTATCTACATTGTGTCTCGTTCTGGCTTCCTTAGAAATAGTAGCAGTAATCTTTTTTGTATTTTCATTAGCTTTTCTCATGGTTACAATAATCTCTATTCTAACAGCTCAAAAGAGAAGTACTAGAAAGCTTAGATTAATATGAATGTCTTTAAAGAAGAATTGTTCGAAAACTCTTTTCCTTGCTGAAAAAACAAACGTTTTTATGTTAGAATCCGACAAAGTTAAGCTTGAAAAATGAATTAAGGTATATTGGTTGATTTAATGAAGTGCTCTAAATGTGGTAAATTTCTGGATGCTATAAGTTTCCAAAAGTAAAACTGCAAGAGCTGTAACTTACTCTATTACTATTTGATACCTAATCAAAGTCCAAAAATATATAAAATGAGTTCTGAAGAATTAGCGTCAGGATAAGAAATAGTAAAAAGGTTATTTTTCCTCAAGTTCTGATACATCTGCTCCCGTTTGTTTTAAATGGTGTACATCATGCGACCAGAGAGAAAAGAAACCTACAAAATCTTTGTTGTTTTGAGGATATTTAGTTAAGATTTCATCATACACTGAAATCATTTGTTTTCGTATTTCTAGAAATTGTTTTTCAGCTGTAGAATCATCTAAACCCTCATTTTCATCAAAAAATCGTTGATTATATTCATCAAGCCCTTCTTCTAAAACTATATGAAATGGTTTTCCTTGACGCAAATCTTTAGCATACACTATAAATTCTTTATCCCAGCTAAACAAGTGGATGTGTAATTTCCTTTTATCCCAACCATTAGTTAGAATCGTGCCAGCTGGAATATCTTTAACCATCTGGGTGGTTGTTTTTAGTTTTTCTAGCCAAGATTCAGCTTGTTTAAGAAATTCGGTCATATGCTTACTTTACTAGATACTTTATATTTTTTTGCAAAATGTATAACTGTGGTTTTACTTCAGTTTTTATATCAATTTGAATATAATAATAATAGGAGAAGTTGTTATGTCAAATAGACTAACTCATGTCGCTGTAGGTTTCATTTTCAGTGTCCCTCTAGTGGGTATATCATATTATTTCTTTTCCAATGATTTTCAATATCTACGCTTAGTATTAATTCTATCCATTTCCACCTTACCTATATTCATCGGTTCCATCCTTCCCGATATCATTGAACGACCTACTAATCCAGGTCATAGAAAATTTTTCCATTCTTGGTTTATGTTGTCTGTCTTCTTTATAGCATCCTTTGTCATAGCTTTTGTTGTTATTCCACGATATGATAACTTACTCTATGTTTATTTGATCTTCGGATTTCTTCTGGGATATTTCAGTCATCTACTTCTAGATGCAACTACCAAAAGCAGCTTACAATAAAAGAAAAAGGAGTTAGAGAGTTAGACCTATTCCTCCTACAGTAATAAATGAGAAAGTAATGATAACCCTAGAGAAATTACCATTCCTAACAGCTAAATTGTTAGAAAAAATTATAATCTCTTTATTTATTCATAGTTTGAGTCAGATATGAATGCCCTAAATGAAGAGAAACTGATTCAGAAGCAGATTCTCAAAGAACCCCTTATGTGGAAGTTCAAATTATACGGTTTCTTCAAGAATTTACGATTTTTTGAGCCATATCTGATTATAATGCTCTATGAATATCTTTCCAATTCATACCAAGATTCAATTTACTTTCTGACTGGATTTTATCAAATATCACTTAAGACTTCCTTTAGCTCCCCTGAGGGTGTTTCTTTCATTCTTTTTAAGATTGGGTTGATTTTCTTAGTTCAAGAAGTAATTACTTATGTTTTAGAAGTTCCCTCTGGTATTCTTGCTGATAAATTTGGAAAAAAGAATGAACTTCTCTTTTGCTTCATCTTCTATATTTTATCTTTTGTGATTTATTTTATAGGTATTAGTCTTCCATTCAGATTCTTCTTTGTAATTTTCCTTGGAGCAGCAACCTATGGTTTAGGAGAAGCGTTTAGATCTGGAACACACAAAGCTATGATTTTGACGTGGATGGATAAGAAAAACTACCAAGATCACAAAGCTTTTGTCTATGGAAGAACAAGATCTTGGTCTTTAATTGGCTCGACTTTGAACGGATTAATATCAATAATTTTTATTTTGTTCGTTCCTAATGCACAGTGGGTTTTTCTAATAACAATTATACCCTATATAATAGATTTCTCATTAGTTGCTACTTATCCATCATTTATGAATGAAAGAGTAACAACGGAAACGAATGTCTTCAAGGAATTTGGAAAAGGCTATAAGGATATATTTGTAGCTATGAAGAGTCGACAGATGAGAAGAGGCATCTTTTCATCATCGAGTTATGATGCGGTTTACAAAAGCCTGAAAGACTATATTCAACCAATACTAAAAATATACATAGTATTTGTACTTCTCAATGTTGGGCTCAAAGGAAACCTGAACTTAGCTGAAGGAGATATAATAAAAATAATTCTTGGTGTAATGTACTCAGTTTTCTATCTCCTTTCATCAATTTCATCCCTCAATGCTTACAGAATAAAGAAATTATTCAAAAAATCGAAAACTGCTATGGATATATTATTCTACATATTTGCAGGAATTCTTCTATTGAATGCCATATTCATACATTTTGAATTACCAATTGTGGTTATTTTTCTTTATTTACTTATTTACATTTTAGAAAATATTCGACGACCAATAAGTGTTGATTATTTAGGGGATATTATGAAAAAAGAGCAAAGAGCTACCATGCTTAGTGTTGAAGCCCAAATCAAATCTATACTAGTTTTTATTTTTGCCCCATTATTCGGTTTAATCGCAGATTTCAATATTCCAATCTTGTTCCTTGGGATTGGAATTCTGATGGTAATTGTTAACTTCTTCTTTATAAGTGGAGATGGGAGGAGCAAAACTTCAGATACTGTGAAAAAATAATTCTGTAGACACTTAAACGACGAAATTTAGGATGTTAAAGTTGTCTTTTGCTATATTTTTTATATGGCTTTCATTTACTTAGTCAAAAATGACACTGTCACAAGGTGAATCTTATGAGTGAAACATTAATCGTCTATGGCACTAGATATAGTGCAACAATAGAAGCATGTGCTGAAATTCAAAAAATTCTTGAAAAAGAATATAATCAACATGTCGAAATTTGGGATTTAGAAAATTATAGAGCTTGCCCAGATCTCAGTGACTATGATAACATTATTATCGCTAGCGGAATCAAATATGGAAAATGGACTAAGAATGCACAGAAGTACTTGAGTAATAATTTTGAAGGTAAAAAGGTTGCAGTTTTCATCTCTTCAGCTTTTGCTGGTGATGATGATCACTATGAGTATGCTTATGAAAATTTCCTAATCAAAGTTCTAGAAGAGTACCCTAATCTGGAACCTGTCGCTAAAGCAGCTTTTGGCGGAAGAATTCCAAAGAAAGAGTTACCTGAATTTGCTAAAGGACCTAAGAACTTGATACCAAAAATAGCTAGTAGTCAAATTCTTACAAGATTACATGAGAATCAGTATGATAACAGAGACTGGAACAAAATTGAAAAATGGGCTCATGAAGTAGGAAAGCTATTCAACAGTTAATCTGAATCTATTAGATTCTCAACAATTCTATTTTCTCAAAATTTCCATCTTTTAAGTACATTCGTACACCTTCGCACGTTCCAAGATATTTTCCCCAAGAACTATAGTCCTCATTAGGGAAACTTCCTATAGCCACTAGTTCAATTAACCCTCCATGACTGACAAGTAATGCAGAACCATTATCCGGTAGTTTTTTTGCAAATTCCAGTAGAAAATTAGCCATCTCTTGAACATATTTGTATGTTTTACCCTCTTTTCTAATCACATCGGCAAACTCACTAAAATTCATCCCCCAAACAACTTCATCTTCAATATAATCAGGAGTCATGCTTAATTCATCACATATCTCATCAACGGCATACCCCATTGCTACAGCAGTTTCTATAGCTCTTGGAGCATAGCTAGAACCTACTAAATCATATTCTCCCAGTTCCTCCCCTATTTTTCGAGCTTTATCAATCCCTTCTTGATTCAGGTGTGGAGAAGGTTTTGTTCGTTTTGAGTGTCGTCTAAATTCCAGAACTTTCATCATCTCTAGTTTAGCTTTGAGTCTAATATGTTTTGTGACAAATTTAAGATGGTTTCATTCTTCTGAATAAAACAAAATTGTTATTAGTATAAAGTAAAAGACATTATTGAAATCTATGAGCTTACTGAAATCAAAAACATTCATTATTAGTATGGCTGTTTTAATAGCAATTGCTATCATTACTCCTACTACAATTGTTCTTTTAAAAGATGAAACTCCACCCACTATTCAAATACTCAATCCCAAAAACGGATATGGTTATTCTGGAACTGTATTGATTGAAATTATAGCCGAAGATGATTCTAAAGTGATGAAAATAGAGATTTCTATTGATGATACTCTTCAAAATGAATCGTCAACATTTAACTGGGATACTACAGTGTATTTAGACGGCTTTCATAACATAACAGCTATTGCTACAGATAAAGCAGGAAACACTGCAACAGCTTCAATAATATGCACTGTAGACAATTTCATCAACCCCCCACCAACTGATGAATTTAAAATTCTTAATTACAATGTCAAAGAATCTGGTATAGGAGATGAATGGATGGAGGTTGTTAAGGTAGAAAATCCAGACATAGCCATTTTTGTAGAAACAGGTACATGGGATAATAGTGGAAATAGGAAATTAAACGATATAATCAATCAGTTCAACGGTTATTTCTATGAAGAAGCACCCTATATTGGGTATACAGTACAAGGTGAACCTTATAGTACATCAGGCGAAGCAATTCTAAGCAGATATCCAATTCTTGAATTTAATCAAATTTTTCCATTAACACTGGATGATGATACAATTCACTACCCAGCTCATGATTTTATTCATGCAATAGTGGATATTCAAGGGAAGGATGTACATATCATAGGATATCATCTTAAATGCTGTGAAGGTAAAAATGAAGAAGAACGTAGAGAAAAGGAACAAGAAGGGATTATCAATTACATGGATGATTTAGGTGATGTCCCATTAATGTATATAGGGGATTTGAATTCTCTTTCACCTGCAGATATAAACGACACTACAAGAGGTACGCTCACTAATTTTGGGTATGGTCCTGCAACAATGTTACTTAATCCAAGTGATGAAGTATATGGTAATTACTCTTCGAAAGTTCATAATTTTACAGACGTTTATAGGACGCTTCATCCAAACGATCCAGGTCACACACTAAATATTCTCAACTATGAGTCGCGAATAGATTTTATCTTCGTAAATCAATATTTCAATAACACTTTGATAAGTTCTAATATTGGAATTGGTACTGAATTAGATGACACAGCATCAGATCATTATACTGTTGATGCAGTGATTTCGATCACTAATATTTCTATTCTACCTAAATCGGAAAAAACGAAACAGACTTATCACTCTTCTACTGAAACAACAAGAGTACTTGAAGATTTAGAAATCAAAAATGTAGAGCTAATCACTCTCGATATTTCTTTCTATTGGACTAAACGAAAATAGGTCTATGATGTTTCTAAGTCGCTTTTTCTTCTTTTTACATAATCTCTTTATACTTGAATGCTAGTCTTACTATTTGGTAGTTCATTTATGTCGGGTGAAAAAAGAACTCAGAAAGAAGTTGTTGACACAATTCTTCATTGTTCTGTTTTGGTAAGTGACACATTAATTCGAATGGCAGATCTTGTTACGCTAACACTTCTTTATCATCCGGGTATTGAGGAAAGAGCAGATAAAATGGAACAGCTTTACCAGAATGTTCTCAATTTCATCGATGATATAACTACTACCATTTATCATCCCCTAGATAAAGAAAGTATGTCAATTAATCAATATGACCCAATATTCACTAATCTAAAAAATGCAGCTAAATTAATGGCAGATTTAATATCCTTATTATCTCAAGAACACATCAACATGCACTTACAAACAATGGAATATTTCTATAACTTGAATAAATCTATACTTGAATGCATTAATGTCTTTAATCACTTGGTACATGCAAGTTCTTCAGATATACTGAATTTTGATAAATCGAGAATAACAGGGTTTGAGATAGTAGCTCACCAGTTTTATAGGTCATTATTAAAGGAATTGTCAGCAGAAAATAGTGAATGGCAACAGACTTTTATTCTCTATTTAATTGGAGAAAAAATGAGTTCTATAGTTTTTCATTGTTGTGAGGCATGTAAGAAGATGTATGCTGCTAGATTAGTTATAATTGGTTCAAAAAGAGAGAATTAATGAGCAAACTTAGAAAAAACTTCCCAAAATATCTCATTTTATTTGTTAAAAATAGACAAAGAGGCAAGTCTATATATTGATTCAACCGATTTCTAACAAAGGGGAGTTAATGTCCATACAATTATTTAATATTAATGATAAAATGAAGATTGTTAATGGATTACCCTTACTGTTCTTAGAGGACATTAGTGCTCTAGTTGCAGCTGATCTTCATCTGGGTATTGAATCTATTATGAGAGAGGAAGGAACATCTGCTCCCCATAATCAAACCGATAAACAGATTGAAATTTTTATTACTTATCTTGCCAAACTTAAACCAAAATATCTCATCCTCAATGGAGATGTTAAACATAGTTTTAGCGAACCTTCAAAAATTGAGAACAGAGATGTAAAAAAATTCATTAGAAAAGTTTCCTCCAAAGTATCTCAGGTCCACATCATTAAGGGGAATCATGATGTCTTTCTGTCATGGGCTTTGCAAGATTTTGATAATGTTACGCTTCATGATGAGTTCTTTCATTTGGAAGAATACTTCTTCATTCATGGTGATCAACAACTTCCTGAAACCATTCCAGAAGAAGCTCAGTATATAATAATCGGTCATGAGCATCCTGTTTTACAAGCTCGAATTAGAAGTTTACAGAAGATTAGAGCTCAAGCTTTTATGTTAGGTCCTCTCAACAATATGACAAAGAAAATTTTAGTTCTTCCAGCTTTTACTGACTATTCAATTGGAACACCTATCAATCCAAAGAATAAGTCTAGTCTATTATCTCCTATTCTACGTGAGAAAGTTGACTTAGAAAAAGTTGAAATGTTTGTTTTGAGTGATAACGAAGTTTTTCATTTCCCTGAGTTCAGATTGTGGTTTTAAACCAAGGAATCCCTAAAGTTAATAAACTAATAATCAATAATAATTATGCAATTATTGATGAGCTCCGTTGATAAGTATGTCTCCGAAAGAAAGTTTTCGCCCTACAATTTGTATATTCCCTTGTCCGGTTTGTGCCATAGACTCTGATTTGGAAATCTTTGAAGAAGCAACTCGTTCTACCCTCTATTGTCGAACTTGTGGAAGGGTATACATATGCAATTTACCATTAGGAATCATTAATGTGGGAGAGGAAAAAAGATATATTTGTCCAATTGACCATTCTGAATTAGAAGAATCTCCTTTTAGAGCAAGAGAAATTGAATTACTTATCGAAAAGGCTAAAGAAGGTAATGAGTCAAAACATTAGAGACTAATGAATCACAAAGACAAATATCCCAGAGTCAGCCCAATCAATTTGGATGAAGATGCTACAATTAATGAAATAGCGAATGAGTTCAAGAATTCAGGTGTTTTTGGAGCTGGAAGAATCGCAAAGGCAATTGATATTTATTCAGAAATGCTGGAAAAGAAAGCAACTGTTTTTCTTGGAATAGCGGGTGCTCTTGTTCCTGGAGGGATGAAAAAAATCATTACTGATATGATAAGAAACGATATGGTACATGTTATAGTAACGACAGGTGCCAACGTAACACATGATATCATTGAAGCTTTTGGTGGAGAGCACCTCCGTCATGTACCTTATACCTCAGATTCAGAATTAAGAGAAAAATCAATTGACAGAATATATGATGCATTCGTTGCTGATGAATCGTTTATGAAACTCGAGGACAACATTCAACCAATCTTTAAGGAAATTTACGAGAAGAATAAAGATTCAAATAACATTTTAGCGATATCTACAAGACAATTAATGTCTTTAATAGGAGAAAAATTAGATGATCCTGATTCATTTGTTAGAGCTGCTTACGAGAAAAATGTGCCAATTTATGTCCCAGCATTCGGAGATAGCATACTAGGTCTTCAGCTTTGGTTATTTTCTCAAATGAAAAAAATCTATATTGATGATATGGGGGATTTAGGTGAAATTCAGAGATCTGCTTGGGATTCAGATTTAGCAGGAGCTTTCTTCCTTGGAGGAGGAGTTCCCAAAAACTATATCTTCCAGTCAAGGCTTATGTCTCCCAAGACATTTGATTATGCTATTCAAATTACTATGGATAGAGTTGAAACAGGGGGACTCTCTGGTGCTTCCTTAGAAGAAGCTATTTCTTGGGGAAAAGTAGATCAGGAAAGTCGCATGACCACTGTTGTTTCTGATGTTACTATTGCTTTACCACTTATTTATTCTGCTACTTTATCTCGAATAAGAAAATCTGACTAGTACTAGGACAAAATTATTATTTGAACGATATTTCTTTATTAATAGATGTGTGGGAATAATGTTCATACCTTCGTCTCTACAGAGGAATTACTTAGTCTTATGACTAACTCTAATTACAAAATATTAGATTTGCGTGATTACTCTAGATTTCAGAAGGGTCATATTACTGGATCGATACATATTGATGACAGTATTTTTGTTGAACAAGATGAAGACGGGTTCAATGTTATTCCTGAACGTAAAAAAATTGCAAACTATCTTAACCAAAAGGGGATTAAAAATGAAGACATACTTGTTCTAGTTGATGATGTTTTTAATCTTAATTGTTCTATAGCTGCTTGGACTCTTCACTATTTTTGTTTCAAAAATGTTATTCTCTTGGATGGTGCCTTTTCTAAATGGGAAAAGGAAAATAATGAATTATCTATAGAAGAGATACAATTAGAGCGAGGAGACCTCACACTTAACCAACAAGATGACTCTATATTGATTTCGAAAGATGAGATAATATTAAACATCAATTCTGAGGATTTCATATTTGTAGATAATCGTTCTGAATATGCTATCCTTTTAGATCAACAAGGTGGGAATATTCCTGGAGCTGTTCATTTCTGGTATCTAGATCTTTTCGAAGAATATCTTGATTATTTCATTATTAAGAAAAAAGAAGATTTAATTGAAGAAATGAAAGTAAGGGGAATAAAGAAGGATAAAACAATAATTGTATATTGTGGGTCAGCTCCCCAGTCAGCTCTAGTCTATCTGGTTCTAAAAGAAATGGGTTATCCTGATGTCAGGTTGTATTTAGCAGGATATGATGAGTGGAGATTAAAGTGCGGTTATGTGTGAAAAATATCCTTAATAACTCTATTTAAGACCTAATTTTCTAAAATCAAAATCATACATTTTAGATACTTCTAAGTTTAGTTTGTCTTCAATAGCTTTCACTTCGTCTTCTTCACCATCATCAGATTTCTTGACTATCTTTAATAATTCCTTAACTAAGGGAGTTATCTCATTTCTTATTTCAAACCTAGGAATGGGAATTTTCTTCAAAGGATAGGAAAAAAATTCCAGCATTCTACCTTTCCTTTTACCTGCTAAAGAATACCAGAAGTGAATGAAATCACTGTTTAGAATTCCTAGAATCGAATATATATCTGTACTTTCAACTGGAAGAATTGCATAAATATCTGTAGCAGCAAATGACCCATTTTCATCAAGAGCAAATTTTGTTGTTAGACTTCTATAAGGACAAAGAATTCTCTTTTCCTTCGACAGAAACAAGTCTAAATTCCTATATACGCTATAATCAAACCACCTAATTTTTCCTGATTTCATTAATTTCTGCCTATCTGGTCCAGATTTTAATCTCTCTTTATTAATCAACAGATATTTGTTTGTATTTGGATAGTTATCTAGTGAATCAATCTTTGATGGTAAAATAGCTTGTTTTTCTACTTTCTCTGTAATAAACCACTTTTGTACATCACTGTTTGTTACAAAGGGAACAAGTACATCTGGTTCAATTGAATATTGTGTAACTTTGGATTTTGGAATTACAAATATATCTTTTACACCTGGAGATAAACCTTGAAAAACTATTGAGATGTCGCTTAATTTTTCCATTGAAGTGTTATTTTCTAAACTACGTAAATACTCATTATAAGGCGATATTATCCATTTCTCTTTCCCTAAATAGGATTGTTTAATTGGAAAGAATTGCTCATTGAATAGCTGATTAATTTTTTCTTTTTGAATGATTGACTCAATGAAGAAATTTTTTGCTGCTGAAAAAGTTTGAGAAGGATGGCTTTCTTCTAAGGTTAAGATACAAGTGGAAATGTTTAACCATTTTCCCTCATCTTTGAAAATCTTATTGCCTTCCAAATCTATAATTTCTAAGATATTCCTTTTCAGGAGATCTTCTCTAAGTTTGTCTGCGTATTTGTTTTCAATCCAGTAATTAGGAATGATGAATGAAAAAATACCTCCCACATTCAACATATCAATAGATTGTTTCACAAAATAATAATAAATATCAGAAGAGGAACGAAAGAAATTCTTCCACAAATGCGAAGATTTCAAATAATCATACAAAATCTGAGCATCTTCATCAATCAAGACCATTTTTTTTAGATTGAAATAAGGAGGATTTCCAATTATAACATCAAATTTATTGTTTTCACCGAAATTATCTTTCCAAGAAAAGGGATTGAGTTTCTCTGCTTTTTTTATGCCCAGAATATCAAGAGCATCTAAACTCACTATACTATTTCCACATTTTAGATTTGGTAAATCACTGTTCTTTAGTAAAGGATACTGCTCTTTCAAGATATTTTTACAGGTATCTAAACTTCCTTTATCCAGTTCTATTCCATAAATATTTGAAGATGCAAAATGATGAAAAAACTCATTTTTCTTTTCATTTTCTACTGAATCGAATCCTATGAGTATAGAGTTTAATTTTTTAAGTAGTCCAACAATGAAATTTCCAGAACCAATTGCAGGATCACAAAATCTAAGTTTGAGAATTGAGTTTTGAAAATCTATGAAAGAATCAAGAACAAGCTTATTATTCTCTTGAAGATGATAAAAGACCCTCTCTACCATGAAATCAACAATAAAACTAGGAGTGTAGAAAGCTCCTGTTTGTTTCTTTACTCGATTAAGTCCCATCATCTAATATTTTTAATGTCACAGAAGGACAAATATAAAACTATCTACTAAGAAGCTTCTTTCCCCCTCCAGGCAACATGAATGAAAAGCTTATTCAAACTCAAATTCTGCTACTTCACCACCAACGACATGATAGTGAATATCAATCTTTTGATTTTCAGGTATCTTTTCTTTCTCCATTTCTTCAGCAATTTCCTCTTTTAATCTTGCAAATTTAGCAGCAATTTCTGTCAAGATACTAAGAATCTGAAAAAGATGTCGAGGTTTAGAAATCTTCATATCCAAAGGAAAATTGGATATACTTCCAAGAGGATAATTCTTATTCATCGGCTTAGCTCCCTTTTTGAAAGCTTTTTCAGCTGTTTCCAGATTGTTTAACATCATACTCTCAAGATAGTGATTATAAGCAATACTCCTTCTTTCCTTATCTATAATAATACCCAGATCAGGATGTTCAGAAAGTAGTTTCATGTGCATTTGAGTGATTTCTTCATCTGTCTGTTCTAATATTCTTTTGTACGCTTCTTGCAATTTTGTTTCTAATATCTCAAGAGGTGGTTCCCCAAAATTCCTTTCGGCTACCTTAGAAAGTTCATAATAAATTCCTTTATTCTCACGTGTTTTCTTGTTATCAACAACTAGTAATTCAGGTTCTCTGGTTAAATCTTTCAAATGATGATAAATTGTAGCTTCATTTTTCCCTAAAATTTTAGCTAGTTTCTTAATGTTTGCTGAACCAAAATTGCTGATAGCCATAATAATACCATACCTGGTCTCAACTTTGTAAACTTCATTTACTCTATCAAGAATCTTTTTCCCTTGTGCCTTTAGTTTCTTGTAGTCAACTTCGATTTTTTCGGATTTGTTCATTTCCAAGTCGCCCTTTAATCCTCTCTAATAACTCTTTCATCGAAACTATATAAATTTAACCGTCAAATTAATTTGATGCCGAAATGTTTAATAGTGTTTATCGAAAACACAATTTGATGATTAAATTATTATGATATTCAAACTTTTAAATTATGGAAAATGGTGTAAAAATGAATGTAAAAATTGAATCTGAAAATAGCGAATTAAAGATGCGAGCATGGGATTTTGCAAAAGATCATGAAAATGTCATTAAACTATTAGATATTGTTTTTGAGAAAGAGTTGGAAGCAAAGGGATTGAATGTCAAAGTGATATTTGATGAATTCAAAGCTGTGCTTCCTCTTATGAATTTCTTGGGGATTTTTTCTAAAAACTATAAACATATGCTAGATGGTTACGTTTTTGAAAAAGAAGATGGAGAAATTGTTGCTTCAGTTAATGTAGGTTATAGTATTTTTTATTGGGAAATAGCAATGGTTGCTACTCATCCGGATTATAGACGACGAGGGTTGGCTAGACAGCTTGTAACAACTGCAATTGACCATGCTAAAGAACTTGGAGCTAAGCTGTGCGTGTTAGAAGTTTTAGATGTAAATGAACCCGCTTACAAATTATACCGTAACTTGGGTTTTGTTCATTATGACAGTATCACTAGACAAAAATTAGATTTTAGTAAACTTTCTAATATTCCTACTGTTGATCTTCCTGAGGGGTACGAGCTTCGAAAACTTGATAGGAACAAGAAATCTAACCAAGCAAGATATGATTTAGATTTGAGGGTTACACCTGAAGATGTTCAAGTTTTTCATCCCATTGATAAAAGAAGATATTTCAAACCCCTATTGATTCGATTGATACGACCTTTAGCTAAGTTTCTACTCAAGATTAAATGTTTTGATTGGTTAATTTATACTGGAGAAAATCTCGAGGGTCATGTTTCTGTATTTCCAAGCCGAAAAGCAGGTTCACCTCACAGAATAAATTTGATGCTTGATCCAGCTCATAGCCAAGTTCTTTCGGAACCAATGATAGCTCACAGTTTAGTAACTCTCAAGAAAAACACAACAAATGAAGAAAATATAATTGTGGAGTTTAGAACATCAGAGATAAAACAATTGGAAACAACTAGAAAGTATGGTTTTACTGATGTTGAAACGATGCATCTGTTAGGGTTGAAAATTGAGGAGTAGGCTCAATCAGTTCTTTTTCGATGAATCTAATCTAAAGATATTCTAAACTATTTACTTTTGAACAAATGGTGAAATTTAATGGTGGAGCTATTAGGAAGAAGCTTCCTTCTCCCTCCCTTATCCGGTGTTGAAGCTCCTACCACTAGGATATTATGAAGCCAGTCAAGAAAGGAAACCATTAAGTTCCTTTAAGAATGCCGAAAAAAATTGCAGTTAGATTGCATGTCACTAGATTTTCTTAGTGTTTTTATACCATTCACTTGGCAAGGTAAACTTTAACAATTCTTGGAGTGATTTTATTCTGTGCCAGAGCTAAGATTGCTTGAAAAAGCTACTACCCGACTAAAAACCAACAATTACGCTCTTCTTATCCAGATTGGCATATGCCTTGTTCTTTTTCTCACTTCTGTATTTGTTCGAATAGCTCTTCGTACTTGGTTTTTGTCTCGCTACGACACTAGCTCTTATTTTTCTCTTGAAGGGTACCAATGGGAAGTCTATAATGATCCTGAAGTATATTATCAGCATTATCTTTATGCATTCAAATATGAATCTTGGAATCCTTATGCTTTCGACAGAGAATTTCCACTTACTGGTTATGTTTATGGTCCTTATTTTGTTTTCTTCTTAGTAATTATTTCCTATTTTATTGATATCTTCTATCCGGGATTACCTCGTCTAGACAGAGCCTGGATGACCGTTACTTTTACTCCTCTGATCTTTGATTCTATCACTGCAGTTTTCATCTATCTTATATTATTAAAGAAACCACAAAATGGTAAAAGAAACAAGTTAAATCAGTTCTACTCGCTCTTTGCAGCTGTTATTTTCATTTTCATGCCTTTGGTTTTATTCTACAATGATTTTATATTTCTCAATTCATACATGTTCACTACTTTCGCTGTAATCTCTTTTTATTATTTACAAAAATCTAAATACAAGCTTTCAGCTTTCTTCATTGCATTATCAGTTCTCACTAAACTTAACGCGCTATTTTTAGTACCTCTCTGGTTTCTCTATCTCTTCAGACTCGATAGAAAAATTGCTCTTAAATATCTAATTTATTTAATAATTTTCTTTTCCCTTCTCTCATTTCCCTGGATTTTAATCAAACCTTTCAAGTATGTTTGGTTACAAGTATGGCCTGGAGGAACGTATAATACTAAATTCTCTATTTCACCCACATTCAAAAGATGGCCAACCACGCCTTTTCATGCGCTATTATTTTGGGGGATGGAAGGATTAGCAAAAGTCTATTATTATCTCAATATGGCTTATGTTCCCTTGCTTCTATTCCTTATTCTCAGCTATTTTACAGTTCTACTCAAAGCAAACCATTTTCAAAAAAAAGAGAGCTCATTCATCTCTTTTCAAGCGATGTTTATCATAGGTACTCATGTTTTTCTCTCTCGAGGAAACTACAAGTATTATGATTCATTCTTAATTCCTTTTGTTGTTCTTGCTTTAGCTTCCAGAGCTCAGGATTTTGATAAGAAATGGGTAGGGTTGGGACTTTTTGTAGTATTCGCGGGATGGATTTCTTTACTTAGCATATGGATCATAGTTAAAGTCAAATGGTTACACATTTTCTACACTATCCTTATGATGCTAACCATGGTTGTCACTTTTGATATCCCTCTTCACACAGCTTTTTACAGAAAAACGAATTACAAAGATCTCTTTGACTACCTTAAAATTCAACTAAAAGAAATAAAGGAAAATAGATTTAAGAAAAGGGAAAAGAGAAAAGAAAAGAAAAATTCTAAACACAAGTAGCTTTTGTTACGAGCCTTTCCCATTTTTCATCGACAGTATCTTGAATTTCAATCAATTTCTTCTTCCATTCTGGCTTGAATAAATGTCTGAATCTTCCTTGAGGTTTTAAGTAATCTTCAATTGGTAATTTTCTATCTGGATTTTTAGCTAATCTAGAAGAAATTCCGGTTAAAACCCAATCTTCTTTATAAGTGTAAAACAATGGAAAGAAACAGGTTTTCACAGCTAATTTTGCAATTTCCATGGACATATCTGGAGCATACCTTTGCCCTAGATTACATGGGGAATCAACTAACATAAAGGCAGGACCATCGTGTTTCAGAGCTGCTTGTACTTTAGCCATAAGATCTCTTGGATAAGCTGGACTTGCTGTAAATGTTGGGATATCATGTGCAGCCATAATCTCAGCTAAGGGTTTTTGCCATTCTATTTTACCCGGAATAACAGTTCCAGGTGGGGTTGTTGTTGTTGCAGCTCCTTGAGGAGTACCACTAGAACGTTGAATGCCTGTATTATGAACTACAATACCATCTGCAATAAAATTATGTTCATCCTCAACTCTAAGGTCAATTGTTGGTTCTTCTTTAATGAATTCGATAGAAACAATTTTCTCTGAACTGAAGTATTCATTATCAGCTAAGAAATCCCTTTGTTTAGCTTGTGAAAGATATTTGTTTATATTTGGTTTCTTCTTTTTGCTAAAACAAACATAACCATAGGTACTATCTTCTAATAACTGTCTATAAACTACAAAGGTCCCTTTTTTCTTTGTCTGTTGGTGGATTTTACCAACTCTATAATTTATGGTTTGTAATAACAATCTTAATGTTTTGAGTAATTCATAACTTGCAGATACATACCTATTACTTTTACCTATAGAATATCCATCAGATTGCATTAATCCCTTAACGAAGGCTTCCTTTTCTTCATAAGGTAAAGTAAAGACCCATGAAGGAATAATTTTATTTTTGGCGCCTTTACCAAAATCAAGACTATCAACAAAACGTGCAAGATTTACGGAATAGAGATAGACATCATTTTGATGAGCTGTACTGGGTTCCAAATCAAAGAGTTTTTTCGACAAGAATACTAACCTTGATCTAGCTTCAGAGTTTTCTGGAAATGAAAATCCTGTTTCTGCTTTATGTGGTCTAGTCCAACCATCACCTACGTATAGTCCCAGAAATTCCATCAAATCAGGATTACTCTCTTCTGGAAGTTTTATTTCATTAATTTTGTGAACTTTATAATCTCCTTTCTTTGAAATTTTAATTTCCTTAAAAGAATAACGCTTCCCATCATTCATATCTTTTAAAACTATTATTTCATCACCAGGTTTTAATTTTTCTAAAGTTTTCCAAATCAACTTGTTTTCATAATTTTTCCGACTTCGTTGCACAGTTAAAAATGGGTGATTTATTGTTGTTTTTATCGAATGATGTAATGTTTTTAATTCATACACTTCTTTTATTCCGTTATCAAATATTCCACTACATTCTTTCAAAACTAAATCATTAGTATTTTGATCAAAAGCATAAACTAGTTCCCCCAATTGGATATCAGTAACTCGCTTAAGACCATCCTTTGTCATAATATGAGTATCTAGGCTTAAACAATTCATGTATGCGCCATTATTGTAACATACGTAAAGGAAGTCATGACCCCGTTCTATAGCCCCAGAAAGGCTCTGGAGCCCAATATCATAAGTCCCACCATCACCTCCGAATACTATCATGTTAACATTGCGCTCTCTCATTAATCCTTTTCTTTGCATTGACTTCATAGCTTCTATTGCTCCAGAAGCTGTTGCTGCGGCATTTTCGAATGCATTATGTAACCATGGTACATCCCACGCTGTGTATGGATAAACTGTGGAAGCTACTTCTAGACATCCTGTTGCATTAACTATCATCATTGGATCTCCAAGAACCTTTGCAGCTAATGTGACTTGTCTTGCCATTGTTCCAGCTCCACATCCAGCACATAATCTGTGCCCAGATGTGAATACTTCACCAAGTTTTGACCATTCTTGTAAATCTTTTACAGATACTTTTGGTAATACTATCGCCATCTTTTCTTCACTTCCTATATCCTACCCAGTCAGTTGTTGAATTTATTCCAATATTATTGTACTCTTTTGACATTTCGTAAACTTCTTCAATTTCTGGTAGAGTCAAAACTCTTCCCCCTAGTCCATTTATGTATCCGTGGAGCGATGGAACATTTTCTTTTCCATACAAAGCTGATGCAATATCGGTTTGAACTATGGTCCCAGGTGACCCAAATGTTGCTGATCTATCTAAGATAGTTGCAGCTTTTATTCCACTTAGCGCTTGAAACATATCCATAGATGGAAATGGTCTGAACAGTCTAATTTTGAGAGCTCCTACTTTTTCTCCTTTTGCCCTTAAGCGATCAACGACAGCTTTAGCATTTCCTGCTGTAGCTCCATATGAAACAAAAGCATAATCTGCATCTTCCAGTTGATATTTTTCTGTTATTTCCATTTTTCTTCCGGACAATTCACTAAACTCTTGCATAGCATCCTCCGTTACTTTGTATGCATTTTGCATTGCTTCTTCTTGTTGCCTTTTTATTTCCATATAATAATCTTGTAAAACTAATGACCCAAAGGTTTTATTTTCATCAGGACAAAATCTATCTCTTACTATTCTTGAAGCTGGAATAAAGTCGTCTACTTGTTGTTTACTTAGAGTTTCAACCCTTTCTAATGCGTGTGTAACAATAAAACCTTCAATACCAAACATTGCTGGTAACATGACATCAGGATGTTCTGCTATTTTGAAAGAGAGTATCGTTTCATCATATGCTTCTTGTGCTGATTCACCAAACAGAGAGACCCATGATGCATCTCTACAAACGAGTTGATCTGTACATTCTCCATGAATATTGATTGGTGCTGAAAAAGCTCTATTCGCTACTGCTAGAACTATAGGACATCTCATTCCTGATGCAACATACAATATTTCATACATCAGAGCAAGACCAGCTGATGCAGTTGCTGTAAACACTCTTGCGCCTGTTAATGAGGCCCCTACACAAGCTGACATCGCACTATGTTCTGATTCAACTGATATGAAACTTGTATCGACCTCGCCATTATTAACAAAATCACTGTATCTTTCGGCAATTATTGTCTGTGGAGTTATCGGATATGCTGCTACAACATCAGGATTTACAAGTTTAGCTGCATGAGCTACAGCTTCATCTCCTGTCATTCCAACTACTTGTCTTACTCCACTCATCTTGTAACCCTCCTCATTTCGATAGCATCTGCTGGACAATGTTTACTACAAATTCCACATCCTTTACAGAAAGCCATGTCACATTCAGCCTTTAAGTCATCATCCATAATTATTGCTGAATCTGGGCAATAGTAATAACAATTCATACAACTAATACATTTTTCTTTATCTATGATGGCTTTAAATGCAGACCAATCTCCAGTCTTATACCCATAAGCTGTATGGTAAGGAACTGTTCCCCCCATCGGGAGTTGGGATGATCCCCATTTTTCTTTAGTCCATCTAGAAAATTCATCTGGTGCTTCTTTTGTCATTATTCCACCTCTTCAAACGCTCTATTAATAGCAACAACATTTTTCTCCCCCAAAACACCTTTAAATCTGTTTAGAGTAACTTTTTTTAAGCTCTCTATCTCTACCAATTTTGTAACTTTGATTAACGCTCCTAACATTACCAAATTAGGAACATTTCTCCCGATTTCCTCTGTTGCGATTATTGACCCTGCTACCTTGTAGATGTTTGCATGAACCCCCTCAAAATATTTAACAAGTGAATCTTTTTCCCCATCATAATTCACTACAATTGTCCCCCCATCCCTTAATCCTTCAACTACAGGAACATCATCTAATAATGTAGGATCTATGACAACCACAATATGGGGTTCATAGACTTCAGTTTTTTCGTAAAAAGGTTCTGGTGAAATTCGAGCATAAGAAGTTACTGGAGCTCCAGCTCTTTCTGGACCAAAATTTGGAAAAGCATGCACATATTGTCCTTCTAAGATAGCTGCTTCAGCTAGTAATCTGGATGCAGTAACCGCTCCTTGTCCACCTCGACCATTAATTCTTACATCAGTGATTTCAGCCAATATTTTCACCCTTTAAACAAGAAATATATCTTCTATACTGGACGAAAAATACGTGTAAATTAAAGTTTATGATATGTATCCATCCAGTCAGTTTCATAAAACACCCCTTGCTTTGACATTTATATAAAGACTGTTTTGTTTTACAGGCAGATAATAATAATTAAATAAAAACAATTTAACAAAACTGAAAACCAACAAATCTTAGAAAGCATGAATCGAATGCTAAATTCAGTTTTCTGCTTCAATTGATTTTTCAATCATCATATCTGTTAAGCGATAATATATATCATTAATATTTTGACCAGATTTAGCAGAAACCTCGAAGTAGGGAATTTCATGTAATTCATAAAATGCTCTTTTCTTCTCAGCATAGTCTAAAGCATCTTCTTTGCTAACTTGACGATCTGCTTCAATATCTGCTTTATTACCTATCAAAATAGCAGGAATAATCTCTTCACAATTTGAATAGACTTCTTCAAACCATTTATCAAGATTTTCAAAAGATTCTTTGCTTGCAATGTCAAAAACAACTAAAACTCCATAACTTCCCTTATAGTAAAGTGGTCTAACATATGAAAATCGATCATGACTTCCAGTATCCCATGTTTGCAATTTTACTTGTTTTCCTTGGACCTCAATATCTTTTACAGAAAATTCTACACCTATTGTTGGTAAATATCTTTCTCTAAAAGTTCCTGTGGCAAACCTTAGCGTAATAGATGTTTTTCCCACTCCTGGAGATCCGACAATTATTGTCTTGAATAGATAGTCAAATAGCACTGCCATCACTGAATTAACACGTTGAGTTTCTTACTTAAATCTACCGAAAGTTGTAGCTAGTAGTTTTTTTACAAAAAGTATTTAAAAAACCGAATATAGTGTTCTTGTGAGTTTAGTCATTATTTTCGGTCCCCCAGCTTCAGGAAAAATGACTGTAGGGAGAAAACTAGCAGAGTTAACTGGTTTTAAGCTTCTCCATAACCACATCTCTATTGAACTATTCCTTCAATTCTTTGAATTTGATTCTCCTCACTTTTCCAGATTAAATAGTGAATTTCGACGAAGAATAATGGAAGAAGTTGCTTTGAGCGATTTACCTGGACTAATTTTTACTTATGTTTGGGCTGTTGATGATGAAAAGGATAAAGCAGTTGTTGACAGATACTGCGATATTTTCAAAGAACAGGGAAGGAAAATATATTTTGTGGAGCTGTTCTGTGAATTAGAGGAAAGATTACGAAGAAATAAATCTATAGATAGATTAGCTGAAAAGCCATCTAAACAAGACATTGAACAATCAGAGAAGAGATTACTTGAGATGGAGAAGAAGTATGTCATGAATACAACTGGAAATTTCTATTATAATGAAAATTATCTCAAAATAAACAATACTCATTTAGAAGTTGAATTTGTTGCAAAAAAGATAAGAGATGAATTTCAGTTATTTTAGAACGTCTCTTCTTCTTCATAATATGGGAGTATTTTTCCACTAATAAACTCAAACAAGATTGGTTCTCCAGCTAGTTCAGGTTTGCCCTTCACATTTATAACTCTAACCTCTGTAATTGGTTTATCTGCCTTAGTTTTTGATTTGGAAACTCTGATTGTAACATCGCAATTATGTTCAATTGCTCTTACTAGGAGGGGATCATGAGCATCATAATGTAGAGTAAAGACAGTTACTGACCCTTCCTTTTTGTTTGCTGCCAACCTGTTTTGTAAGAAGGAAAAAATGACATTTTTACTTTCATCTGCTGCATAAATAATCGAAGATAAGGAAACAACTATTCCTCTTTTTAACACCTTTTGATTCTGCACATGCAAAAACGATCTTCTTATAGTCTCGTTTATCTCTCTAGGCTTACCTAAATCATTAATTGCATATTCATGACTAGTTTTGATATCTGTATAACCAAAGGGATTACTAAAAGCATCAATAAATTTTAATCTCCCAGTTGCATCTAACATATCAGGATTTACACCTATCCCTGTCATGATCTCATTGTAATATTCATATGGATGTTCTGTTGAAAAAATATACCCATACTCGCCTGATCTTAGACCTTCTGATAGGAAGTGAAGAACAAACGGATCTGCTTCTGCTCCAATTTCGTCTTCAATAAGAACATTAGAACCTGCAAGAATTCCACCACCTAGAATTTCATCTAGAGTGGGAATACCAAAAGTAAACAATTTCTTTTCTCCAGTACTAGAACTTGGTGAAAACATAAAATTCATCTCAATTATTCTATTCAAATATGTGATTTTTCAGATATTAAAATCTACTGCTCCTATCCATCCCATTTGTAATTTTTTGATAGTTTCTTTCTAAGTTTGTCATCTAAGTCTTTTTGATTAACATAGTCATACTTAGAATATTGGTCCCGTTTAGGTTTTTGTGGTTGAGTTTTCATTGGTTTTAGACACAATCCAGAATCACCCATTTTTCTTTCTCGACACTCAGCATAATTGCACATGTACCCTAAACATTCAGAATCATCATCCATAGCGCAGAAAAAAGTTTTTTGCTCGTTCTTTTTAACAATCCTCAGCATTTTTTTGCTGCAAAAAAAGGATCGACAAGTTAGCGTGCACTCTCGATTTCTTGAATTGGAGCTCATTTAAAACTACTTGTCAATTTATATGAATAACTTCTTCAAATTACATATAAATTTTACTTAATGGCTATCAGATAGAGAAATCTAATCACCATGGAACAGATTTCGCTCCTACTTTATAGGCTAGAACGTTCGCTCCAAGATGAAGAAGTGGAGCAATAATCAGTATTGTTACAATAAATTGCCAAGGCATAACCTTGAAGATAGGCCAACTCCACAGCAAACCAAATAGAATATATCCAGATTGGTCAAATACAGGAAAACTCCCACCAGATTGAATGTTTATCCGTCTTTTAATAAAAGAACCGAACATGTCTCCAAAGTTACTTCCCCAACCCATTACTAATCCTATCCACATAGGGTACTGTAAACCAATTCCCCCATATCTTAGAATCATAAGGTCATGTACCAGATAGAAGACTACAATGCTAGCAAACAACCCACTTAATATTCCAGTTATTAACCCCTGTATAGTTTTATGATCACCTAAAATTCTCTTTCCATCGAAGAAATTCTTGTAAAAATCAACTGGAAAACCACCACCAAGTAAAGCGGGAGCAGCATTGGAAATCATTATGGGAGCTGCGAATAGAAAAGCTAAGCCAACATCTAATAAGAATTCAACAAAGGACATTTTTGGAACATCACTTCAACTCTGTTAATGATATATAAAATATACTGAAGAATATTTCAGATAAATTTGTCTTGTTTGTCATACAAAAGCCTTAATTTAGAGTTGATGTACATAAAACTAGAATGCTCGATTTAGCAGTAATATATTCAGATTTATTCAAAAAACACGATATGGATAGAGCTCATCCAGAATCCCCCCTTAGGCTAGATGAGATGATGAAAGCATTCACAAAGATAAAAAAAGAATCTAAGTATTCTATTGATTTTTTTGATCCTGAACCAATAGAAGAAGAAAATATTCTGTCTGTCCATGTCCCAGATCATTTAGCTAAGATCCGAGCAATTTCTCAAGCTGGAGGAGGTGCGATTACTATTGACACAACTCTTAATGAACATACTTTTGAAATTGCAAAGTTATCAGCTGGTGCAACCAAACAAGCTGTAGACTTAGTAGATCAAAATAAAGCTCAGAGAAGTTTCGCAGTTGTTCGCCCACCGGGCCATCATGCTGAGTTTAATTCAGCAGGAGGTTTCTGTTATTTCAACAATGTGGCTATAGCTGCAGAGTGGTTAATTCAATACAAAGGTTATAATCGCATAGCTATTATCGACATCGATCATCATTTTGGGAATGGAACCTCTCATATTTTCTATCACCGTAAGGATGTTTTTTACCTCTCTTTGCACGCCCATCCTAATTACTCTTATCCTGGATCTGGTTTTCCTACTGAAATAGGTGTTGTTGAAGGAAAGGGGTATAATGTTAATGTTGCTTTATTACCGGGAATAAAAAGCATGGATTGGTTGAAAGCACTGATTTTTTCACTGAATATAGTTAGACAATACAAACCTGAATTTATTCTCGTTTCTGTTGGTTTTGATTCTTTAGCTGGAGATCCTGTTGGCGTTATGAGTGTTGGATCAAATGCGTTTTATGCTGCAGGTTACCTTCTTAATGAAATTGCACAAGAATGTTGCGAAGGTAAAATTGCTTGCACTTTAGAAGGTGGATACAAACTTGATCAATTAGAAGACGTAACTTCAAAATTTATGTTAGGTTTGCTTGGAAACAGACCATACATCTTAGATAAATTAGAAGAAACTGAAACTTCTGAACATACTGCTAGCATGTTGAAACAGGTTAGAAAGGCCTTAATTGCTCATTGGAGATTTTGAAAAAACTGCTTTTTAAGATGGGAATAGTTTTTAAATATCTGTTTTATTTCAAATCCTATGTCTGAAGTTTTTGAAGAAGAGGTTGAATTAGAAACTAAGACTTCCTTAAAGAATGTCTTTATTTGGTCTTTGTATGACCTTGCTAACACTGTTTATTCTATGATAATAGTTTCATTAATTATAAATCAATATGTCCTTATTATTGGTCAAAGAGTACACGGTTTTACCTATGCGAAATCAGAATTCATTTTCGCTACAGTTGTAATGGTCATGCAAATAATTATTGCAATTGGAATGCCAATAGCCGGAGCTTTAAGTGATTATGCAGGCAAACGAAAGCCTTTCGTAATCGTTCTAACTGGAATTATACTGATTTTTGCAAGTCTATTAGGTATATTTCAAAGCCTTTGGTTGGTTCTATTATTCTATGTGATTGCAAACATGGCATATCAGTGGAGTCTTGCTTTCTATGATTCGATGTTACCATTTATTGCAGCACCAAAACATGCTGGAAAAGTTGGAGGTTTTGGAGTAGCTTTTGGTTACTTGGGAACAATAATTGGTATTGCCGCAATGTTAGTTCTATCAAGTATTTGGGGATCGCCTAGAAGTAATCCTGATGAAGGATGGGTTAAGTTTGGCTATCTAGATGAATGGTGGACTTATGTAATTGCAATGGGAATTTTTCTAATATTTGCACTACCATTCTTTTTCGTAAAAGAGAGAAAGAAGAAAGGTGAGACACCCCCTATGAAGCAAGTTGTAAAAGGATCCTTCAAACAATTAGGAACTACATTTAGAGATATTAGACAACACAGAGAGATGTTCAAATTTATCATTGGATATTTCCTAATAGTTGAAGTAGCAAACGTAGTTATTATCAAAATGATTCTTATAGTGACTGATGGAATGGGTATGGACTATAGTTTTGCAAACTACTTTATCATTATCGCCACTATATCAGCTGTCATATTTACGTATCCTGTAGGAATATTCGCTGATAAAAAAGGTGCAAAAGCAACTTTTATCATGGTCTGTGGTTTCTGGATAATTGCTCTGGTTATATCGATCGTTGCTTCAATGATCTGGTCTCCAATTGCAGTTCCTGAAATGCTTGGCGGTGCTGAAGGGAACGTCTGGTCTTTTCCATTTATCATGGTTTTACTGATGGGGATTTTAGCTGGACCTGCTTTAGGAGGAACTTGGGTTGCTCAAAGATATATGGTTATTGAACTTGCACCTAAAGAGAAGTTTGGTGAATATATGGGTTTCAGTAAATTATCTGGTAAAGTTTCTGCATCTATTGGACCAATCATTTGGGCAGCTATTATTGCATTAAGTAGTCCAGAAGGTGCCAATTGGGATATGAATGTTACTTATGCTCTAGCTGTTGGTGTTGTAGGCCTCATTATGATAGCAGGACTAATTGTAATACTCTTTGTTAAACCCTCTAAAAGCATACTAAAAGAAGATGGGATGGTAGCAGCATAATAACTACCAACCCTTCACATTATTTTTTCTTTTCTATTTCCGTTTCGGTTATTTCTAACCAAGCCTGAATAGAGTACTATTGAATCTATAGTTACTATCAACATGGATTATAGTGTATTAGAGAGCGAAAGGTTATCGATGAATCTTCTAAATATGACAGAATCAGCTAAAAACTTTTAATAATTCATTATAATTGCTAATCACTTAAATATAGAAAACAGGGAAGTAGATTTATGTCTAACAATAATATGTGGGAAGAACTTGAACAAAAAATAACAAGTGTTATGCAGAAAACAAAAATTCCGGGTTTGAGTATCGCGATAATTAAGGATCAAAATGTAATATATTCAAAAGGATTTGGAGCTAAAGATATTTCAAAAAATCTGCCTACAAGTCCCGATACTCTTTATGGTATTGGTTCATGTACTAAAGCATTAACTTGTTTGGCAATAATGCAACTAGCAGAAAAAGGAAAATTATCCATTGATGATCCAGTGAAAAAACACATTCCTTTCAAATTAGGGGTGGAGGATAAACCTGTACTAATTCGTCATTTGATGTCACACTCATCTGGAATTCCAGATTTAGGTTCTGCATCAGTTCTTATCTCACGTCATGCACCAACTGAAGAAACTTGGGTACCTTTTGCAAGCAAAGATGATTTCTATACATTCATTAACGGAGCTAAAGAGGAAGTTGCTGATGAACCTGAAAGAAGATATTTCTACTTTAATTCTGGGTTTACTCTACTGGGAGAGATAATAGAATCAATTAGTGGTTTGAAGTATGAAGAGTATGTAACAGAGTTTATTTTGAAACCACTTAGGATGCACAGATCAACCTTTCTTGAAGAAATATTTGAGAAAGACGAAGATAAAATGACTGCATACCTTGCCGAGGAAGATAAACCTATAGTCAAAACGCATCCTTTTGACCAATTTATTTACGCTGCAGGAGGACTGCTTAGTTCAGTCAACGAATTTACTAATTTTCTTTTCATGCTCCTGAATAAAGGTAAGTTTGAAGACACCCAAATCATTAATTCTAAATCACTTGATGAGATGTTCGCAATTCATATAAACACACCTTCAGTCTACTGGGGAAGAAGTGGATATGGCTTTGGTCTAGCTATTTCAGAAGACTTTCTCGGATATAAACTCATATCTCATGGTGGTTCTACAGGTTTATCAAGTGCACATTTTGCATTCATTCCTGAACTCAATATCGGGGTTGTATCTGCAGCTAATGTTGGTAATAGTCCAGGTGCTCTGATATCTCAGACGGTATTGAGTTTGCTTCTTGATAAAAATCCAGAAGAAGTTATCCCATTCTTTAATATACAAAGAAAAATGGAACAATTTTCTGGAGAATATGTAAACTATAAAGGATTAAATAAAATTAAGGTATTCATCGAGAATGGCATCCTTATTGCTGAATTTAAATCAGGTTCAAATATACTCAAATATACACTCATACCTGAAGATTTGCGAATTTCAGACAATAAATTTTACTTTTATTCTTTTGGGAATAAAACACCTATTACATTTGAAATCAAAGATGATGGAAAAATTAATGTCTATGTAGAACGGAATTGTTTTCATAAAATACAATGACTCGATCCTTTTTTTCTTTTAAAACACGCACAACAAGAGTTTTAATTTCTCCTTCTTTATATTAATTTGATGTCTAAAGGAAGTCAGGTTTCAAAAGAAGTTCTAGATAAAATGTCAAAACTCATCATTGGGCGAAAGAAAGAGCTAAAAATGATGGTTAGAGCTATTGAAAAGGATTTACCAACTATTATTGAAGGTCCAGTTGGAACTGGAAAAACAGAGATGGCTAAAGCTTTAGCAGAGAGTCTTGAGAGACCGTTCATTAGAGTGGATGGTGATGATAGTTTAACCTCTATTAAACTGAAGGGATGGTATGACCCTCCTCTTGTGTTAGAAAAGGGTTTTTCTAGAGATACATTCATTTCAGGACCTTTAACTGAGGCAATGGAAGAAGGAGGATTATTTTTCTATAACGAAGTTAATCGAGCACCTTCTGAAACTATTAATGCAGTATTAACAGCTTTGGATGAAAAATTGATAACAATACCTCAGCTAGGAGAAATCAAAGCACAAAAAGGTTTCATACCCGTTTTCACCTATAACCCTCACGATACTGTAGCTACAAATCCTTTACCAAAAGCATTCTACGATCGTTGCATTTGGATTAGTGTTACTCATCAACCTTTAGAAGAAATGATCGAAATTGTAAAACTTCGAACATCTAGCACAGACAACTTTCTAATTCGAATATCATGTGAGATTGTTGAAGCTTCACTTAATCATCCTGAGCTTGAATATGGCTCAACTGTTCGCGGAGCAATACAATTGGTACATCTCTTTAGAGCAAATGAAAAAATAGATGAGATTGAACTTATTGAGCGAGCTATATCTGTTCATTCTCGGAAGATTAGATGTAAAACATCCAGTAGAAAAAGCGAAGTAAAGATAATAGAAGAAATCATCTCTAAAGTCTTATCTAAATATGACGATAATAGGATTACACGAAAAAAAGAAGACTAGGTGACCTTACATCATCCATTGTAGGGGATGAACCGTTTCTTACTTTCCCATCAAACGCTGGTCGAATGACTATTAACGAGATTCATCTTGAACTTGGTAAAAAAGAAGATAATATGGCACGTATTATTGAATTAGCTGAAAGAGCTGCAAAGGAAAGTAATCTGGAGGGTTTAAGACTTATTGCGACCAATTACCCCATGATTGCTGCTAAAATACTTAATAAAATTGAATTAACTGATCAAATGTTAGACAATCTTACTGGAGAAGATTTAATTCAACTATATTCTAGAACAAAAAAGCATCTTAATTATAATATTCGCAAGAAACTTCTAGAGAAACTTATACCATTCATAACAGAAAAAGCTAAAACTATTTTCAGACGGGGGATTTCATCTTCTGTTTCTAGATATGTAAATTATCAACCAGGTGATTCTTGGGAAATTGAAATGACTTTTGAGAAAATGTTGAGTAGTGGAAAGCAAGTTCCAGACTATGATTGTATAGTAGTCAAAGAACCTTCAAAAAGAAAGAAAAGTATTGTTATTTGTATTGACAAAAGTCTTAGTGTTTTACAGTTAATCCATCAGATTGTTTTGATGGCTTCAGTTTTGTCACTTTCAGTTAAACGAGACAACTTTGCAATAATAGAATTTGATTCAGAAGCTCAATTGTTAAAGCCTATGTCTAAGAGAATCCCACCTGAAGAACTAGTAGAACTAATTTTGAATATTGAAAGTGGAGGAAAAACAGATTTAGATAAAGCCTTACAATTGGCCACAAAACAGCTGAAAGATAGCTCATCAAGAGAAAAAATCATCTATATCATTAGTGACCTTGAGAGAACTATAGGAAAAAATCCGCTCCCAATTATTCAACGTATTCCAGATTTAAGAATAGTTTATGCAAGAACATACAGACGAGTTTCTTTTGTTGATGAAATCGTTTCTCTACCAAATGTAAAGATGGTTGAATTGAATCATAATTCCGATCTAGTAGAATTAACTACCAAACTAGTTTCATGATTTAGTTTTCTTACTCTTTCTAAGTGCGATTATTTGGTCTACAATAATTATAGCTAATCCAATCCCACTCAATATTCCTCCTTCTATAACTGCTTGTTTTCTATGTATAACATAATTTATAACAATTCTAGCTTCATAAATGAAAGATTCAGTTGTGTTCCACTCATCTACAAATGTAATTAAGAAAACTGTTTCTTCTTCCTCAGTTTCGTTCATGGCTATAAGGATGCCAGAAGCTATTTCGTCTCCAATTAGTCTAGACTCGAAAATACTTTCACCTTTTGCTTGATTAGTTATGATTGAATAAGAAGCAATCATCTGTTCATAGGTGATATTTTTATCATAGTAGTTATTCGTCAAATTTTCAAAATTATCAAAAAAGCTTATGAAAGTATCATTGGTGGAAGTTAGGACTGTAACATTATAATCAACAAGACCTGTTTCACTGCTAAAATTAACTAAAGTAGTAGCTTGAGGTTTATTCGCAAAAGCTATACCCAGAGTTGGATCAAAGAGTGATTGCGTACTCTTGTATTCATATGAAATTTCATAATCAATAGATCTATTCAAACCGATTATTGGTCCTAGCATTAAGCCTAAGAATATTAGAAATATTCCAAAGAGTGTGAGTTGTCTCTTTATCAAACTCCACGTTGCTTTTAAATTTGCATATAATTTCTTCCGGTCTTCTACTGGTTTCTTTTTCTTTCTTCTGAATGCTGGAAATAGGATCACTAACATCCATACAATAAATAAGAGAACATGAAATGTGAACTGAGCGATGTATAAATCCAGAAATTCTCCATAAATTGATTGAAGTTCTTCTTGAGACAGATCTATGAAAAACATCCTTTGCCCTTCAGTCATGGAATAAATCGACCAATCTGGAATCAGACCAACAAAGGTCAATGGAAAGAACAACCATGCTTCGTTTCTGAATCTAAGATAAACTGAAAGATCATACAGATTATTATCTAAAGGCCAGAATAACATAAGTGGTCCCCAGCTTAGGTCTAGGAAGATATGAATTATCCACATCAGTGAAGCTAATTTAACAAATCTTACAATCTTATGAGTTGCTGATTCTATTGGACTTGCGTCTTTATTGATCTTATCTATTACTAGCATACTGAAAAGAATGAATGTGGGAAGAATCAAGCTGTGCGTGTAAGACCTGTGATATCCAATAAGTAAATCTATATCGGGGAGAACTGCTACAAGATTAATAAGTATAAACTCCCACCTATGTTCTTTGTAGTATGCCTTATTCTTCTTTGATAATAATAACCATACAATAATACCTTGTACAGCTAAATGTGTGGGTGTATATGTCATTTACTTCACTAATTGTTAGTTCTGTTAAGTTATCACTTACTTGTTTTTATTATTAGTTTTTATACTAATAAATAATTATATCTATTGAAAGCAAATCTAAGACTAAGACTAAGTAAGACTTATTACTTTGATTATAAAATGAAGTTTATAGCGTAGGGTATACACAAATGCACATAGATATGCAATCCAGTCCAAGTGAAAGGTTCAGAGAGTTCTTTCAAGCATATCAAGATGAAAATGGGAGACATATATATGTTGAACAAGTTCAAAAAATGTCTTTAGAAGGGCTTTTATCCCTTTTTGTAAATTATGATGATTTATTACGATTTGATCCTGTATCTGCTAAAGCACTACGAGAAAAACCTGAAGATACAATCAAAGCAGCAGATGATGCTCTAGTAGAGGTATTGAAGATTGAGGACCCTATTTATGCTTCTAGTGAAGAAACCGAAGGTTTATTTCATGTTCGATTTTCAAATCTTCCAGATTTAGTTGATCTACGTCGTTTACGATCAGTTCATTTAGGAAGGTTGTTAGCTGTTGAAGGTATCATTATTCGTCAAAGTGTAGTTAAACCTCTTTTAATTCAAGGTATTTTTCAATGTACTAGAAAAGGGTGTCAAGAAGTTCATTTTGTCCCACAAGATGGAGGATATTATACAGAACCATCAAAATGCAATAATCCACAGTGTACAAATACTAGTTCTTTCAAACTCTTAACTAAAGATAAAAATACAATTTATACAGATTTTCAATCTGTCACTGTTCAAGAAAAGCCAGAAAGTCTTCCTCCAGGTCAAATTCCTCGTTCTGTCCCAGCAAGATTAGTTGGCGATTTAGTAGACACTGTCAGAGCAGGAGATAGAGCAATCGTTTCTGGAATTCTCCGTATGAAAGTAAAAGGGAAACAAAAAGGAAAACTGGCAACATTCGACCCCTGGTTAGACGTAAATTTTGTTTCATCTAGAGAAAAGGAGTTTGAAGAGATTGATATTGATCCTGATACGGAACAAGAAATTTTAGCTCTTTCTACTGACATTAACATCCATAGAAGAATAGTCAGATCTGTTGCCCCTTCCATTTATGGAATGGAGACAATAAAAGAAGCTTTAATAACTGTTCTGTTTGGAGGAGTATCCAGAGTTGCTCCTGATGGCATGAAACAGAGAGGAGAATCTAACCTATTAATGATAGGAGATCCTGGGGTCGCCAAGTCACAATTGCTTCAATATGTTCATCGTCTTGCACCTAGAGGGTTACTTACATCAGGAAAGGCAAGTTCTGCAGCAGGTTTAACCGCAGCTGTTATCAGAGATGCTGAAACTGGAGAGTTTGGTTTAGAAGCAGGAGCTTTAGTGCTAGCAGATAGAGGAGTATGTTTAACCGGTGATACAGAAATATTAATGTCTTCAGGAGAACTACTTCCAATTCAAGAAATAGTAGAAAATGATTTAGAAGGAGAAGTTATTTCCTTTAATCAACTTACATATGATTTGAATACAAACAAAATTGTTTCAAAATCGAAAAGGGAAAGTGAAAAAGTTTACAATCTAGAATTTTCTTCTGGAGAAATTCTCAAAGCTTCTGAAGAGCATCCTTTTCCAGTCTGGGATAATGGTTTAATTTGGAAGAAAGCTGTTGATTTAAAGGAAAATGAAGTCATTATTGATTACAGAAATTACCCTTTTTCAAAAAAACAGAACAATGAAGGGATAGATAAAGAAATTACAGAAGATTTGGCTGAGTTATTAGGGTTAATTGTATCTGATGGAAATCTATCAAAAGAAAAATATCGAATTACTTTCTATTCAAAATCTATTGAATTACTGCAAAGATTCCGTGATCTGGTACATAGTATTTTCAACATAGATGCTAAAGAATATACTGACAAAAGAAGCAACATTAAAAGATTGTATTTTAATGATAAGGAAATACATCAGTATCTTAAAAGTCTTGGAATTCCTAATGAAAACAAATCAAAAAGTAGGTGTGTACTAAAAGAAATTCAAAATTCGTCTTCGGATATTATTCAATCTTTTATAGCAGGAGTAATCAATGGAGATGGATCTATTTCCAACAGAAAATCTGGTGGTATAGTTGACATAGTTATTGGAAATAAAGAAACAGCTGAATTTTACAAAAAACTATTCAGAAAAATAGGGATTATAGCAAAAATAAATAAAACTATTCAATTGGGAGGAGGAGTTGTTAAGAAAGGCGTATATCTCACCTATAAAATTTCTATTACAGGAGTATCAAATATCCGAAAATTGGACTCATCTAGATTAATCTCATACAAAAAAGATACTTACTTCAAGATTATAAATCGACAAGATAAATTTGATAAAATCTACAAAATTGATAAATTAATCAAGTCTCTTTCAAATCAAATACCACATGGACATAAACACATTTTATACAACAATAGCATTAGAAAAAGTCAACTCAGCAAGGTAGGTATTAATAGGAGAAACTTAGTAAATGCATTGGAACAGTTAAGCCAAATTGAGGGTATTCAAGAAAGTTCTGAATACAAAAATCTTCAAAGAATAATTTCGAAGAATTTGAGTTTTATTATTCTTAGAAAGAAGAAGAAAATACAATCTCAAACAGTCTATAACATTCAAATAGCAAATGATGAAACATATTTTGCGAACTTTATACTTGTTCATAATTGTATGATAGATGAGTTCGATAAAATGAATCCAACAGATAGATCCTCAATTCATGAAGCGATGGAACAACAATCTTATCACCCAAGTTTTGAAATATCATTCTTAGATGGACACAAAGAGGAAATTGGAAGATTTGTTGATGATCTCTTTAAAAAATATGAAAAATTAAAAATCCTAGGTAAAGATTGTGAAATACTTTCAGTTGAAAAGTATGATTATAACATTTTAACAACCGATTTCAAGAATGTATTTCAAACAAATGTCAATAGAATCAGCAGACATATAGCTCCAGAAGAGTTTATTAGGATAAATTACTCAAATGATGTAGAATTACTAGTAACTCCTGAACATCCAATTTATGTTTTAAATAATGATGAAGTTATTACTGTTGATGCGGAAAATGTTAAGAAAGGTATGTTAGTTCCTAGTGTATCAAACAAAAAGATAGAGTTAGATAAGGTAAAGATAATTAAAACTGAAAAACGATATAATGAAGGAGAATATGCAACTAAGTGGGTTTATGATGTCACAATTGAGCCAACTGAGAATTTCATAAGTCACGGACTTGTTCTTCATAATACCGTCAGTATAGCAAAAGCTGGTATTGTCGCTCAACTCAATGCAAGAACAGCGATTATTGCAGCTGCTAATCCTCGTTTTGGAAGGTATGAAGATTCTCGCCCTCCTGTTGAGAATATTAATCTTCCCCCAACTATTTTATCGCGTTTTGATTTAATCTATGTTATTCGTGATGTACCAGATGCTGAGACAGATAAAAGAATGGCTAGACATATCTTGGAATTACGAAGAGGTCATGTTATTGAAGATACTGAACCGACGATTACTATGGATCTGTTAAGAAAGTATATCAGTTATGCAAAACAACACATTCAACCCTCTCTTACTGATGATGCCATGGAGCGAATTGAACAATTTTACTTAAACCTTAGAAAAGAATCTGATGATTCATCTGCAATTGCAATCACCCCAAGGTACCTAGAAGCTATTATTCGTTTATCGGAATCACAAGCAAGGATGGCTCTTAAAGAAGATGTAACTATAGATCATGTTGAAGCAGCCATAAATCTCCTAAGAGTTTCATTAGAGCAAGCTGGTAAAGATCCAGTTACTGGTCGAGTTGATATAGATTATCTTTTGTCTGGTACAACTAAGACTTCACGTTCTAAAATGCAAATAATCATTGATATTATGAAAGAAGAATCGAGAGTGGGAAGCTCAGATGTTGTGTCGATAAGAAGAATAAAAGAACTAGCTAAAGAGCAGAATATTGATGATGAATTTGTAGACAGAGTAATAAATCAACTTCGCAGTAATGGAGAGATTTATTCTCCAAGTGATGGTTTTGTGAAATTAGCTTGATAGTACGTGGTTGAATAATGAAAATAGAGGATCTTCCATTACCTGACATTATCAAAGAGAAATTAATCACAGAAGGAATATCCTCACTATATCCACCACAAGAAGAAGCAATCAAAAAAGGTCTTTTTGATGGAACTAATTTAGTTGTCGCAATCCCTACAGCTTCTGGAAAAACCTTACTAGCATTATTTGCGAGTATCAAAAAACTTACTGAAACTGGGTTGAAAACACTATACCTCTCACCTTTGAGGGCTTTGGCTTTCGAGAAATATATGGAATTCAAATCTTTTCTTGATTTGTTAAACAAAAAAATTATTTTGCTCACTGGGGATTATGATGAGGAAGATACAAGAGCCCAATATGCTGACGTTATTATTGCTACAAATGAAAAAATAGATTCAGCTATAAGGCATCAAGCACGATGGATTAACAAGATTGGATTAATTGTATCGGATGAAGTACACCTCATAAATGATTCATCAAGAGGTCCTACTTTAGAAGTAGTAATAGCACAATTAAGACAAGTCTGCGATGCACAGATTCTAGCTCTAAGTGCAACAATTAGAAATGCTGATCAGATAGCTAGATGGTTGGAAGCTGAGCTTGTTTCAAGTAATTGGAGGCCGGTCAAACTAAAAGAAGGAGTCCTTTTTGATAAAACCATAGTTTATGGTGATGGTACCGAGGTTACCATTCCTTCAAAGCTCAAGGATAGTTTCAATAATCTTACTGATTACATATTAAGCAAGAAAAATCAAGCATTAGTCTTTGCCACAACTAGAAACATGGCAGAATCTACAGCTAAGAATCTAGCTTCTAGAACAAATAAAACTCTTTCAAAAGAAGAAAAAGAGAAACTAAATGCAACGTCTTCAGAGATTCTAAATACAGGAGAACAAACAAAACAATCACGAGGTTTAGCACAGCTTGTTAGAAATGGTGTAGCATATCATCATGCAGGATTAAATTCAGCTCAAAGAAGAATCATTGAACATAACTTCAAGCAAGGGTATATCAAAATTATTAGCGCTACTCCGACTCTAGCTGCAGGTGTGAATCTTCCAGCAAGATATGTTATTATTAAGAGCATCTATAGATATAATGTCACATTAGGTAGCTATCCGATTCCAGTATTAGAATTTAAACAACAATCAGGAAGAGCTGGAAGACCTCAATATGACACAGAAGGGGATGCCATTGTTATTGCAAAGAATGAGTTTGATGCAACTAGTCTTTATCAAACCTATATTACCGGAGAAGCAGAAGATATTGAATCCAGAATTGCCGCAGAACCAGCCTTGCGAAAAATAGTTTTGGGGCAGATATCAACAGAGAACACTCAAACTATTGAAGAACTACATGAATTCTTTGGTCAAACGTTTTATGGGTATCAACAAGATTCCGCAAATCTAAGTTCCATTCTTAATAAAGTTGTAAGATTCTTACAGGAAGAAGCACTAATAGTTGATGACCCAGATTATTTAATTCCAACAAACTTTGGTAAAAGAGTAAGTCAGCTTTATATCGATCCAAAGAGTGCAATTGTAATACGAGAGGGGCTCATTAAAGGAAATATAAAATCTAAGCATTATTTAACTGACTTAAGTTTTCTCCAATTAGTTTGTTCAACTCCTGATGTTCGTTTTTTGACCATAAGAAAGGATGAACAGATTAATTTAGTCAACTTCATAAGTGACCATGAAGAGGAGTTTTTAGCCAACCTCCCAGAAACATCATTTGATTTAGAGTTATTCATGAGTCAACTGAAAACGTCTTTAGTTTTGCAGGATTGGATTAAAGAAGTTCCTGAAGATATTATGCTAGACAGATATAGAATAGGCAGTGGAGATATCTACATGGTTGTTTCTAATGCAGAATGGCTCCTCTATGCTTCTTCTGAGATATCACAATTATTGGGTTACAAGGATATGGCTAAGCAAATTTCAGCTGTTCATAATCGAGTGATAAATGGAATAAAACAAGAATTACTAGACCTGGTTCAGATTCCAGGAATAGGAAGAATGAGAGCGAGAATACTTTATGATAAGGGGTATAAAACAAAAGAAATTCTGAAAGAAACAAATCCAAATGAGATTATGAAGATTTCTGGTTTTGGTAAAGAACTAGTTAAGAACATCTTTTCTCATCTTTTAGGTGATGGTTTTTCAGGAACTGAACTTGCAGAAGACTCTAAGCAAGAAGAACAGGCAGAAGAAGATTATAATACAATACCTCCTCAAAAATTACTAGATGATTTTTTTTCCTAGAGTAAAATAATTTAAAAGGATTGAATTTAGAGTACTAGTGGTAACATTGACTTCTGATAATAAATCTTTAACTGAGTTGGAAAGAATCCAATATGATTTTGAAGACTTTGATATTCCAGTAAAATGCCTGAAAACTATGGAAGAGTTTGACATAGGTGCTAGAAAAGTAAAATTGGTAAAGGGATTGAAAATCAAAATACCTTTTTGGTTAGCCACATTTCTGCAAAAAGAAGGATATGTTGAATTGGAAGAAATAGGTGAATTAGATTTTCCTGAACTCTACAGGTTAGCCATAAAGGAAGGAGAAAATATCGATCTTCAGAAGATTAACAATTTCTTCTATATTCTCATGAAACAATTGTTTGATGATTACGAGAAAAAGGGCAAAGCTGCTCCCTATCGTCAAAAAGAATCCCTTGAAATAAAACTTAGAGATATAATGACGATGCGATTATCAAAAATCATCAAAATTGCAGGTAAGGGAAAAAATATCACAACCCAAATCAGAAACATGTCACCTGAAGAAAAATGGTTGTATGACTCGATTTCTGAATTTATCGAAAAATGGAAAAATATGGTAAAGTCATCAACTGAAAATGAGGATATTTAATTAATTAAGCAATATTTATATGTCCTATTTCGATATGCTTTATGTGCCAAAATATATTTTCGTTTGTGGAGCTTTAATTTCAGGTTTAGGTAAGGGAGTAGTAACTTCTTCTATAGGACGTAATCTCCAAGTTAGAGGAAAAAAAATCAATGTTATCAAGATAGATCCGTATCTGAATATAGATGCAGGAACCATGAATCCTTACGAACATGGCGAGACTTTTGTTACTGCAGATGGTTATGAACTTGATCTTGATATGGGGACTTATGAAAGATTTCTCAATCTTGAAATGAAAGGTGACCAAAATATTACCACAGGTCAAGTTTATCACAGTGTTATTGAACGAGAGAGAAAGGGAGATTTCTTAGGGAAAACTGTTCAAGTTATTCCACATATAACAGATGAAATTAAAAGAAGAATAAAAGCTATTGCTGAAAGAGATTCTGATATGGATTCACTTATAATAGAGGTAGGAGGAACGATAGGTGATATTGAAAGTCAGCCCTTTCTTGAAGCTATTAGGCAACTACGCCGTGAAGTACCAAGAGAGGATTTCCTTATAGTGTTAGTAACTTATATTCTGGAACCTCCAAATCTAAAAGAGCAAAAAACCAAACCTACACAACATGCGGTTCGTGAAATGCAATCTTCAGGCTTAAGCCCGGATATTATTATCACAAGGGGTTCTCATGATTTAACTGATAGTGCAAAACAAAAAATTGTTATGTTTTGTGACGTTCCAGCAAATGCAGTATTTTCACTCCCAGATTTAGATACAGTTCTTGCAGCTCCAATCTACTTAGATAAACAAGGGTTTGGTTCAACTCTGAATCTTAAACTTAGATATGAAGATGTTGTTGCAGATTGGTCTGAAGATGAAAGACTAGTAAAGATTCATACAACTGCTGAAAAAACAGTAAAGATAGCTTTAACAGGCAAGTATGCAGAATTGGTAGATTCATATATCAGTGTAAAAGAAGCTTTGAATCATGCAGCAGCTCATAATAATGTGAAGGTAAGCATTAACTTCATCTCAACTGAAGAATATGAAGAGAACCCTGACAGAATAACAGAATTAACAAAATATGATGGTGTTCTTGTTCCAGGAGGATTTGGTTCTAGAGGTGTAAAGGGAAAAATAGCAGTTATCAAATATCTAAGAGAGAATAATGTTCCATTTTTAGGAATTTGTTATGGATTTCAGCTAGCTACAATAGAATACGCCAGAAATGTCTGCAACTTATCTGATGCAAATTCAACAGAAATTGATTCTGCTACATCTCATCCTGTGATAGACATTCTTCCTGAACAAAGGCAAATTACTGATTTAGGAGGAACCATGAGACTAGGGAAACATAAAATACTTCTAGAAAAAGGATCAAAATTTGAGAAAATGTATGAAAGCACTATCATCTATGAAAGACACAGACATAGATATGAAGTGAATCCTGAATATATAGAAACTCTTAGTGAAAATGGTCTTATTTTCTCTGGAAAATCTGAAGACGGTATTCGTATGGAGACAATTGAACTACCAAAACATCCGTGTTTCATAGCTGTACAGTTTCACCCAGAATTTCAATCCCGCCCCATTAATCCTTCACCACCATATTTTGAGTTTGTGAAAGCTGCTAGAGCTAGAATGTTAAATTGATTTAGAAGTAAAACTACTGCTTTTTAAATGGAAAAATGGATATTAGTAGTAGTGATTAGATAAATGGCAGTTAAAAATACTATAGATGAAGCCATTGATGACATCTCAAAACGGATAAGAATCTATAATGAACATAGGAAGTTGTTTCAGGATCTCTTCAGACAAGTTAAGGATAAGCTCAATCCTTCTGAGTTTCCTCCAGCTTTTGATATCAAAACTTCAGATAATCTTTTCACA
>JAGLXK010000673.1 GCA_023132955.1 Candidatus Heimdallarchaeota archaeon | reverse complement strand
TGATCCTCGGGGCTATATCCAACGAACTTCCAAAAGCGAACCGTAAGCATCGTAGTAAGAAGATGTGGGCGGGGTAGGAGGGGATGTGGCGTCCCCATGATGTGCTTCAGGTACTTCAAAAGAATTTGTACAAAATTCATGTCATGACTCTCCAATAAAATTTATATACTTCAAAGGAAATCTTCACCTACTATGACAAAACTAACTATATGGTCATCAGGTGCTGGAATAGCTTCGTTGATTTTCATGGTAGCTGCAACCACTGGTGCAGTACTGCAATTCATTGCTCTGTACTTGCCAATGTTTCAATTGATACCTGGAGGTATAATGTTAATGTTCTTTATCTTCAGTATTGCTGCTATGTCATTTGGAGGTATTGCCATTATAATCTCGATATTTGGAATACCAAAATGGTTATGGATCCTCTGTGCATTCTTTGTACTTGGGTTTACACTTGTTTTTCCAATTGTTTTAGCAGCCTCAGGTGGTGGTTTCCTATATGTAATAGGTGCATACTTCCAAATAATGATGATGGATGCTATAGGTTTCTGGTTAGCCGCAGGTGGCGGTTTACTAGCAATGGGTATTGGATTCGCTATTCCAAAAGACTAAGAAAGGAAATAAAATCTACTGGAGATGGATTTCATCCAAACTCCTTTTTTTTGTGTTATTAATTGTTAAAAGCAATTTATCAGAAGGTACATGTAACAGATCCTTGTAGAAAATGCTTAGTTTCATTCAACCGCTCTAGCATATAACCTGTTTTTTATACATTTTTTTGGTATTTAAATAGGGTAGTGTAGATTATACAGAAGGATTATAGCTATGCACCAGTACTATGGTGATCCTTGAGGCTATATCCAACGAACTTCCAAAAGCGAACCGTAAGCATCTAAGATGTGGGTGGGGTAGGAGGGGATGTGGCGTCCCCATGATGTGCTTTGAGCACTTCTAAAGAATTTGTACAAAATTCATGTCATATGCAGTACTCTTAGGTTTCTTTCCTTATGCCTTTGGTTTGGCAATTCAACACCATATTTGTGGATAGTAAATCTGCCAACCAATTCTTTAATGGATTTCATTGTTTTTTGGCTAGCAGCAGCTGGAGAATATGGACAATGATCACAAGATTCTTTGTACCTAAGAAATAAAACGTGGGAAAGAATCCCTTATACTATTTTTTCTTACTAATTTCAGTTTGAAGAATTAATGACTAGTTGACCAAAGTAAACTACTATTCTTTCTTCATAGAATGCGTTTAAAGTATCAATAAACGCTAGTTTGCGGAATAAGTTTAAATACTACTAGTGGCTATTGTAACAATGATAACCATAGCAATATGGGGGTTATCTTATGGGTAAAAACATTGGAATGTTAATAGTAAAATCCAAAGTTCGTGAATATGTCAAAACCCTTGGTGAGTTTAATGTAGCAGGCGATTTCGTTGATGCATTGAACACTCAAGTTGCTCATCTCCTCAAAGCAGCAGCTGGCCGAACCAAGGCTAATTCCAGAAAAACAGTTTCTGCTAAAGACATTTAAACGTTCTTTAAAAAAGCAAGAGACCGAAAGAGCCAGAGACCTCTAAATCTACTGATTCTTCCGGTTACTAATCAATAATTATTTCCTTTTTTATTTTTTTTGTTATGTTTTTCTTTAATGTTTCATAGTTTTAATTAAGCAAACGTTTATCTAATAATTCTAGACTAAACCCCTACCTTTTTTGCTGGAATTTTGCGTTTTTTTTCTCTATTTGTAAAAACGAAAAACAATATGAATGAAGAAAAATTGTGTAATGCAATGGAATTAACTGGCTTATTTTCCTTTGCTAGGTTTCGGAGTAGACCAAATCGTTTTCTAGCCAACGTGAAACTAGAAAATTCTCAAGAATCGGTTCTAGTTCACGTACCTGATCCTGGAAGACTCAAAGAATTATTATTATCTGATTCAGAAGTAATTGCAAGACAAGATGCATCAAAAAATCGTAAGACTCAATACACTTTAGTTGGTGTAAAAACAGGATCAATTTGGGTTAATATTGAGTCTATTTTCACTGATGAAATCTTTCATCAAGAATATCACAAACTAGAGAAACTTAAACATCTAGAACTCATTCGTTCCGAATTCACTTTGGGAAGAAGCCGTTTTGATTTCCTCACGAAAGACACATCATCAGGTAAAAAAGAGCTAGTTGAAGTTAAAGCAGTTACACTTGTTGAAAATCAGATTGCTTTATTTCCTGACGCTCCAACAAAGAGAGGAGCAAGACATGTTAAGGAATTAAGAGAAGCTCTTGACAAAGGTTGGAATGCACACATTGTTTTCATAATTAAAAGAAAGGATGCAACATCTTTCAGACCCAATGAAAAAATGGATCCAAGATTTACCCAAGAACTGCGTCAAGCTATTCACAAAGGAGTCAAAGTAACAACTGCATTATGTGGTTATGATCCAGTGAAAAAGAGAGAGATTAGCATCATAGAGGAGGTTGCAGTTAAGACTGATTTTTAGCCATTCTAAGACGTTTTCTTCTCAACAAGACTAAATTACTGTGAAAATTCTGTAAAAAGCGTTAGAAATGCCATAAACTAGCTGAAAAACCAATTATAATGAAGAAGATATCTAAAAAAAACCTAACCATTTAATTACCCTAAACAGCAGCTCCAACTGCCTATTTATCACTCAATCTTTCGATGTTTGGCTGTTTCATCTTTCTTCTTCGAGTAAACATGAATAAGACAATTAGACCCAGAATAAGACTCAACTGATAGTAATTGGGTTCTGTTGTTGAAAGGGAATTCTGAAACCCAGCTGCTTCCAACCATTCCCAAGCAAGATCAAGATTATAATCATATTTTGTAGGGATGTCATCATAATAGTACCTGGACCAATAGGGATTCATCAAGCTGTTAGAAATCAGATGCACCCCATCATATAGTTCTTGATTTATGATATCGCGATCAATAGCATAGCATATTGCTTTTCGAACAGCACTCCCCACAGTGTAATTTTCTTTACCGGATTCAGTTAGGTAAATAAAATTATCTACACCACCGATAGCTGGTCTTCGCAGGTTAAATCCTAAATAGCTCATAAATTCTTTAATACAAGATTGTACCTCCCATCTACCGTCTCTCCAGAAATCTTCTCTTTCTTCAACAAAAAGAGTTAAATCTAGAAGGTCTAGTTTTCCACTTTTAAACTCAAATAGTTCTGCATATCGATCTGGAATGACGCGAATATTTAGAGTATCTATAGACAAAACCATATCTACTTGACCATCAATTGCTCCAACACCAAACCAATAGGGACTCTTCTGGAGAACAGTAATTGAATTGCGAATGACGTAGTCCAAGAGATATTTTCCACATCCAAAAGCTGAGGTACTGAAAGCTACCCATTGAGGTGAATTAACAATTTCGGAGGACAAACCAGTACATTGAGCTCCACCTGTTGTATATGTAACTGTAGGAGAGGTGGAATTAAGAAAGAACTCTGGAAGTATAGGAATTTTCAATAGCGACCAAAAATCCATATAAGGTTCTTTCTCTGGAGTATTGATGTCACCATCTATCTCAATGTGAAAAACTAGAGAATCATTTTTATCCACATAACAATTACTAATCCAGCTGAAACGTTTAGAGATATCTGAACATACAGGATTAGCAGATGCGAGGAGAGTAAATACTGCATCTTTTGCAGAGACTAGTTGATTCGTTCCGTTGCTAGATTCTCCTTTTAATCCAAACATTAGAGGAGCATTCAATAAAGACTCAGACTCTGCGTCCCTAGTGGTTGTATTTAAAGAAGGATTCCAAAAAACATTTTCTCTCATAAAAAATTTGTAATGAAAGGGATCTACTTGTTGCCAATCAATAACCAAACCTGTATGAGTTGGAATATTGTCTGGATCAACTTGGAGAATTGGTTCAGTTATCAGGTCGATTATTTTTCGACTTGAATCGACACGACCATAATAACAGTATGAAGATATACTTTCTGTAAACATTGGGTTTAAATCATTCCAGATTATACTTGCGAGATTGAATTCTGTAAGGTTTACTTGTCCGTCATGATTTTCTTCATAACTCATGTAAGGTAGACTTTCTACTAGCCCCCAGCTTATATCATAGCCTTGTGTATTATTCCAAACACAAGAATAGTATTTAGGTGAAAAAAGAGGCAACAATGGAACCATTTGGTCCATCATCAAATTCTGCCACTCATGATAAAGTTGTATCCTATTAATTCCATTAGGTTCTGTTACTGCATCATTAATAATCTGTTCACTCTGATTATAGTAGGGTAAATCAGGCCCTAAGCCGAATCTATTAGAGGGTCCTGTGTAAACATCTCTCAAATCTGGGGACCCCCACCCTTGTAAATCTTCAATAAACAAATCATAATTATGTAATATCTGTGGTGGCCACCACCATATATAATCACAAGAAGTTTTTACATCTACTTCAATGCCTATATTCCTTAAATTGTGAGCGATATAAAGAGCTTCATGAAAATATGGAGAACCTCTTGGAAGTTCTAAAACCAGGTTCATTATAGGTTCCGGTGTAGAAGTAGCAATTCCATTAACAGAAGAACTTAGCAATATTAAAATCATGAGTATTGTAAATATCTCTTCCTTCTGCATCACTTTTATCTTATTATTTATATCATATACACTAATATATCTTCTCTAGAGATTACTCTAATTGTTTTTAAACAATGTTCAGGTCAATCAACAGCTACTTTCTTTGTTCTTAATGGAAAGCAAAACCTTCTGGATGTTTCAACTAACACACATGGTTGACACATATTACATCTATGCTCTCTTAAAAGGAAAAAAACTATTTTTACATCAATTCTTTCGAGACCATAGCTATAACATCTCTAGCTTCCTCTGATAACTGTTGTTTTTTAGGTGTAAGAGCTGCATGCAGAAGATCGTTCAGAATCTTCACTCTATTCCTATTAACAACATCTAGAAGTGTCAAATCATCTACGTAAGTATGATCTTTGTAAAGGTTAATGATTTCATCTGCTAAATCTTCAGTGGTCACTTTCATCTGTTTAATGATCCTTTTCTCTGCAGCTGTTAATTTGCCATTTTTTTCACAATAAGTTTTAACAGATTCAACCATCTTCTCTAAAACTTCTCTTAGTTCCTCTTCCTCTTGTATTGTCAAAATATCCTCTAAAGACTCTATCTCTTCTGCCATACTGAAAACCCCAAGTTCTCCTCTAAGTTGTTTTACCAGTAACCAAAAACAAGCATTTCTTATAAATTTTTTTCTCTAAAAAAATCGAAGT
>JAGLXK010000672.1 GCA_023132955.1 Candidatus Heimdallarchaeota archaeon | reverse complement strand
ATCATCTTTGCTGCTATTGGTTTGGTAAAATTGTTCTGTTAAATCGTCAAGGTAGTCTCCATCAGAGTCCATCCAGCCAGTATGGTTCGCAGAACCCATAAAACAGGGCCAAGGTGAAGCTGTTCCTTGTATATTTTTTCCTAAATTTAGGGGTTTTAAAGTAAAACAATATAGGTTCTTATCATTTGATCCTATAAGCACTTCAAGAGTCTTATCTCCATCTAAATCTGACACATAAGGTGATGATGCGATATGATCATCTGCTGTGTATTGCCATTCTACTTGTCCATCGTGATTAATAAGGTAAAGATTATTATCATAAGAGCCAATTAGAACTTCTAGTAAACTATCACTATCAAAATCTATTAATGCAGGGGAAGAACTAATTCCATTTCCTGTAGTAAATTTCCATGCAAAACTACCGTTATGATTTAAACAGTAAACACTCTGGTCTCCAGATCCTGACCCAAATACTATTTCTAGGTAACCATCATTATCTAGATCGCCTAATCCTGGTGATGATAAAACGTAATTATTTATTGTATAATTCCACTTCAGATTCCCTTCATTTGTAATACAGTATATATTATTATCCCATGACCCGAAGAGAATTTCTAACCACCCATCATGATCTAGGTCGGCTACTGCAGCAGAGGAAGTAATTACTCCTTCAGCAAAAAATCTCCATTTTCTCTCACCCGATGAATCAACACAATGGAGATAACCATCCCATGAACCTACTAATGTCTCTAGATACCCATCTTTATCTAAATCTGCTACACAGGGAGTAGAAAAAATCGCACTACCGGTAGTATAGTTCCATTTTTGATTTCCATTATTATCTATACAATACAATCTATAATCTTCAGAACCGATAAGCACCTCAAAAATACCATCATTGTCAACATCTGCAATAGTTGGAGAAGAATAGATTTTTCTTCCTGTTCGATAAGTCCACTCAAGATCACCCTCATGATTAACACAATAAATCTTAGAATCGTCACAACCAAGAATTATTTCTAGTGTACCATCATTATCAAGGTCAGCAATTGCAGCAGAGGAAATGATGCTGGAACCAGTTGTATAAACCCATTCTATTATTCCTTCGTGGGTGATACAGTAAAGATTTCTATCTTTCGAGGTTACCAGAACTTCTAACAACCCGTCTCCATTCACATCTGCAACAGCTGGACAACTCCTAATAAAAGAATTAGTGGAAAATGACCATTTTAAACTAACATGTGACATACTAGTTTTTATTGTTGAAGGAGGGGGGTTGTAATTGGCGCTAAAGAGTGCGTATACGCTATAGCTATGAAAATCATCGCAAAGATAATAACAGATTTTAACTGCTTTTGTTGCATATTCTCTACTCCTTCTTTTCTTTATTAATTGCTCTTGTGCTGAGTAGTTTTTTATTCTTCAAGCGCTTACTTACTTATTTTCAATTTTGTGAACCTTTCTAATTTTAATAATGTTTTCATCAGCAATTGGTAAATAGTTACTCAATTTTTATAAGAATGATTTATGAATTTCCCCTTGACTCTCCATGTACCCTCAAGTGTAACCCATGTCTGTTGAGTTAACATCCTTCGGTTGTTTTACATAAACTT
>JAGLXK010000671.1 GCA_023132955.1 Candidatus Heimdallarchaeota archaeon | reverse complement strand
TACAGCAATTGCATGTTCATACACTTTGAACTCGGGTGACATATCTTTTTCTTATAGAGTAAGTTTCGTAGCTAAATCCCAGTTGATTACTGAAATTAGTTGCCCAATCCAATGAAAGACAAAACCAATTATTAGTACTAAAATCCCAACTATTATGTTTGCATATGGAAAAATATTTGCTGGCATTTTTAACTCTCCATAATTCCGAAAAGTTTCTCATTCTTTGGCCATCTTACTATTAATAGAAATATTATAACAAGACCACCTACAATTGGTCCTACTATCCAATAATATGGTTCAGGTGATAATCCATCCCAAAAGAACAGATACCCAAGTAATGATATTGCTGATGTTATGATCGCAGATAGTCTCCAATATTTCCACTTCAGTAGTAGTGCAATTCCAGCTCCAACAAATCCTATAATTGTTAATCCCCAAATTATTCGTCCTATGATAAGTACTGCTGATGCTCCAAGAGACGCTGTTAATAACCATGATTGACCCGACCATCCAACATATTCACTAGTTGCTGAATCATAGATGATAAATTCAAATAATAAATGAATCAGACCATGAATTATCAGAAGAGAAGAAATTAATTTTCTATACATATTTTTCACCTTTATTTCAATTATTTATGAATACCATTAAAGCTATAACAAAGTAGTATATCTGAAAGTAACTAACCATAAATCTTTCAGTCAAACCCATGTAAGGTCCCCCTTTGAAGATACCTGAAATGACCATAAGAATTAGTAAAACAGGTACTGAGACTAATGAGAACCAAGCAAAACCTATCCAACCTGCTAAAGTTTTATTATCAAGCCATAGAAAAATCATTGATACCATTACAGCGATCCCTGATATTACTATAAGAATCAAATGCATTTTTCCTCTCAATGTTTTTAACTCACCACCTTCATCCAAAGGAAAGAAGATTGCAACAATTAATCCAATGAAGGTACTTACTAGAAACAGTATTGGTCCAACAATAGAACTGCTTCCTGCAATTCCCCAAATTAATCCAAAAGAGAAAATAAATAACAAGGCACTACCTGTAATGAAAAGTGAACTGAACAACCACCTTTTATGCGCTCCAACTGCAAATAATGAACTCACATCTTTTTTGATATGATTATATTCTGGTACAATAAATCCTCCTAGAATCCATGTTACTGTGTAGATAATTGGTGCAAGCATTCCACAAATTGCCACAAAATGAAATGTGTTTATGATAGTCGAATAGATTTACACAATAATAAAAACATTTCTCAAAATACTGTAAATGCTTGTATAGTAAGATTAAATGAAAGTTGATTCAGTTTACCATTGAGAATTTATCCATAAATTAATAAGCTGTTATTTCATTCTTTTCTATATAAAATGAGAAAACACTCAATTACCTTCTTCATAATTAACACCCTTCTAGTATTATCGATGGTGGTGAATTCTCCACTTAAGCAGTCAGAATCAGCTTATAATACATCCACAACTCATGTGAAGGCAAATGTCCTATCTGATTTCTCCGATGTAAAATTGAATGCTGATACTGTAAATCTTACAATTCTACACATAAATGATTGGCATGGATGGCTTGAACCTCATGATGGTAGAGGGGGCGCTGCTACTTACATGAGTTATTTCAAGCAAGAAGGATTTAATGCATCAGATGATTCTTTCC
>JAGLXK010000670.1 GCA_023132955.1 Candidatus Heimdallarchaeota archaeon | reverse complement strand
GCAAGTTTAACCAAGTTTCATAACGTGCGTGTTATTCAAATAATTGATGAGATAGGAGAAGAAATAGCAGTTATGCAATCCGAAAGCATTTCCCAAACGAAGTGTGAACGGGGTAGGAGGATACGTGATTTATCCAATAGAGTAAATATTCAACTGTAAGCAAGTCATCTGACAGTTGGTATGATGAGCTCTATAACTGAACCCACAACATGACTAAAAATGACAATAAAATCATAGATTCGCTTTCAAATCTTCAATATTCTATCTCATCTCTAAATTTTTAAATCGACCCATTTGTTTATTTTTAATGACTCGAGTAGCTGTGATTAATCAAGAGAAATGCAGACCTGATAAATGTGGGCATTTATGTTACAAAGTTTGTCCTTCTGTTCGAGCGGGAAGAGAAACTATTACTTTTGAGCCCCCTAGCAATAAAGCTGTTATTCATGAACCATTATGTTCAGGGGTTGCAATTTGTGTAAAGAAATGTCCTTTCCATTGTATTACTGTTGTTAATCTTCCTGAAGAATTGGATAAAGAGGTTACTCACAGATATGGAATAAATGGATTTAAACTTCACAGACTACCAATGCCAAAATTAAGCAAAGTTATTGGTCTAGTTGGACAAAACGGTTCTGGTAAAAGTACAACTCTCAATATTTTGCAAGGAAATTTACAACCAAATTTAGGGAGATATGATCAACCACCAGACTGGGATGAAATTATAGAAAATTACAGAGGAACAGAAGCTCAATCCTATTTTGAAAAAATAGCAAATGAAGAGTTAAAAATTATCCTAAAACCGCAAAATGTAGATAAATTACCTAGAGTTACAAAAGGAAATGTTTCTGATTTAATTTCAAAAGTTGACGAACGTGGTTTAAAAGATGAAGTCAAGGAAATTTTCTCTTTAAACAAGGTTTGGGACAGAAGTATTTCACAATTGAGTGGGGGTGAACTACAAAAATTAGCAATTGCAGCAACTGTAGTTAGAGAAGCAGATGTGTATCTCTTTGACGAACCAACTTCATATTTAGATGTTCACGAAAGAGTCAAGATTGCCCAATATATCAATGAAATGAAATCACCAAATCACACTCTTATTGTAGTTGAACACGATTTAGCTATATTGGACTATCTGAGTGATCATGTACATATGTATTATGGAGATGCTGGTGTTTACGGTATTGTAAGTCATCCCTATTCTGTGAGAGAGGGTATCAATATCTTTCTAGATGGATATATTCCTTCGGAAAATATGCGTTTCAGAGCTGAACCAATTATCTTCAAAAAAGCCAGTCTCGAAGATAAAGTCACTTCTCAGAGACTAGCAATAAGATATGGTGACATGACCAAAAAATTTGATGTTTTTGAGCTTTCAGTTAAAGGTGGAGAACTCTACAAGGGAGAAGTAGTGGGAATCCTTGGACCCAATGGAATTGGAAAAACAACTTTTGTAAAAATGCTAGCAGGCATTCTTGAACCCACCACAATATCTGAATCTACTGAATTATTGGTTCAGATGGCAACTAGAGACAAGGAAACTATTGATCTTCAAAAGAAGAATCAAGATGGTGGAATCCGTGAACAATTGAAAGTAAGCCATAAACCCCAATATCTCTATACTGAGTCAGAACAAACCGTTGCAGATTATTTACGTGAAATTAATCCCGTAATGTTAACAAGTGGTTGGCACAAATCAGAAATTATTGAGCCTTTAAAATTCTCTAAGCTTCTAGATTCCAAATTGTGTGACCTTTCAGGTGGAGAACTTCAAAGAGTTTCAATTGCAGCATGTCTAGGAAGAAAAGCTCATTTGTATCTTATCGATGAACCTTCGGCATTCATCTCTTCTGAGGATAGAGTAAATGTAGCCAAAGTAATTAAAAGAGTAGTTGCACATTACGAGATGGGATGTTTGGTTGTTGAACATGATATTATGATGTTGAATTTCTTTTCTGATCGTTTAATGGTTTTTGATGGAATTTCTGGTATTGAAGGAAAAGCTAAGAGAATCGCAAGAGTACAAGCTGGAATGAATAACTTTCTAAGAAAGATGGATATTACTTTTAGACAAGATCCTCGTAATCTTCGTCCTAGGGTCAACAAAAAGGGTTCTCAGCTAGACAAAAAACAAAAAGCAGAAGGGAAATACTTTACTGTGGCATAGTAAGTTAATTCTATGTTTTTATAATATCTCAAGAAAAGTTGATATCATATCAAAAACAGATTTTAACCATTCATGCATTTCTCTATACTCATATAGGTCAATGAGTCTGAAAAGAACCGTGTGAACAAATTTATTGACCTCTTCAGAAACAGTTTCATATAATATTCTATACCGTAAATAACCTGTTTTAGATGTGGATTTCATGGATGCATTTCCTACAGGCATTACTGCAAATGAAAAACGTTCATTGAAAGCCTTTCGTGTTAGTGGTATTTCCATCCACGGCCACATTTTTTGAGCTTTAGATATCTGATTACTATTACGAAATGCAGTATACTGTCTTTTGAACTCTTGAAATAATTGTAAATCAACTTGTTTCATCTTCATTATTGATCTATACAGTAGCCAGCATGCTTGCATTGGATTCATATACATAATAGGAGACTTATCTGAAGATACAATGCTATTCCATTTTTTATATTGCTTTACTAGTAATTCCAAGCCAGAGTTGTTAATAAAGGGACATGTATAAAGTTCATGTAATAATAAATCAACAACCCATTTTTTGGTTACAGTAATACCAAATCTTACAGTATTGTTATCAGTGAGATAAATTTGAGGAAAAAGATTAATACAATTCCGGTGAAGCTTTATTGCAAAACTTTGATACACAGAAGAAGAATTTGCTTTGAAAATAGATCTATGCTTACCTTTCTTCTCAAAAATTAATACCCTAAACTCTCGATATTGTTCTTTTGTGAAAAGTCTAGGTGATAACCAATAAGGATACAAAATGTTGAGAATATCATTTCCTCTAGAACTTTTACTCTTTAACCAAGAAGAATATGAATAATCAAATATCTTTTTCAAAAAGCTAAAAATGCTTTTGTTCTTGGATTGAAATGCAAAGAAAAAAGAAGGATTTTTACCATCTATTTGAATTGCATCTTTCACTCTAGCATTTCTACGTGCCCACTCCCATGATGCAAAAATATCATCTAATTCTCTAAAGGAATTATTATCATGATGAGCAGTACCTAATGAAAAAGCTAAATCGATTTCTCTAAACCATTTACTTGAGAGCATTTCACTCTTTTCAGGAAGGAAGCCAAAATGCCTTGCAATATCCCAGCCAATCATATATTGATATTTACCTATTCTTTTCAAGCTGGAATTAAATAAGTAGCCTTTAGAATCAGAGTTCACTTTTGTAGATATAAATGTAAAGTGACTATATACTTTGAAATCTTCATTAGTACTATTTTTAAAAATTGGTACAATGGTTTTATTATCAATCTCTCTCCACCACTCAGCTAGAAGACATTTGTCACGTAAATCATTTATGAATCTTATTTTTATTAAATAACATAAATCTTGATAATTTTCATCAAGATAATTACTACTAACAACAATGTAATTATCATCTTTTCTAAAACCATCAACGGAATCGGTAACAAAGATGCGATATCTATCCTTGTTTAGGCCCTTAAAATACAAAGAGAAAATATTATCTTCAATTAGGTTAAATGATGTATAAGCAGTTATATTTATGAACTGTTTATTAACTAAAATTGTTTTTTTCTTTTCAAGGGTGTTTAAGCTATCAAGCATAGAAAAATTATTTAAATTAATCTCAATCTCTGGTGACATTTGACCGTTGACTACAAATTTAGATTTTCTAGATGTCTTAGGATGAACGGTGAACTGATTCCCAACTAATTTGCCTTCATAGCTTAAATAAAAACCATTTTCTATCAAAGCTTCAAGCTCTCCTTGAGCCTTTAAGGCTGTATATATTGCTTCACCTAGAGTTTCCTGTGTTTCCAATTTTTCATCAAGTCCGAATTTCTTTTCTTTTAAAATCTCTTGCCTGACATTTCTCATTTGGTCTAATGAAGAAAACCACCCATCCAACTTTATGAGTAAATCATTCCCTCTGTTTGGTGTCATACCAAAAGAAAAACCGGAATTCTTTCTAGATATTATTTTTCCATCTTTCAGACTATATGAAGCAAAAGTATCATTTTTGTTATTTTTGAATATCTCTTGTATAGACTTCCTCATTACACTTGGAAGAGATCTAAAATCTCTTCTAAAACTACTTATTTTAAACGGTTTGTTACTATATTTATACTTAAATTCGTTAAGTATAAGTTTAGAAATACGAGGATAGCCTCTAGAAGTTCTAACCATATTCAAGTTGATTTCATCAAAACCTTTTGAAGACAAAGCTCCAAAGCCACATAAAATATTTTTCTCATTGAAATAATCAATGTAGTGTTCGAAAGAAGGATGTGAAAGATTATCCTTATTTTCAAAACTAGCAATTAAATATAACATATACTGTGTAATTCTTTCTTTAAGTACTCCATCATTTTTTTTCAGAATGGTGATTCTTTCAAGAGCATTAATGAAATCATCTTTAATAATATGAAAGAGAACTTCATTGACTTTCTGAAGTTGGTTTGCACTGCTTAATAAGTAATCTTTAATTTGTCTAATAAAAGTATGAATATCTGTTTGGATATTAATATCTAGTAAATTAGTTAGAACTGAATTGAATATAGGTGAAATGGTACCATCTTTTGTGTCAAAAACAGGAGTTGAAAAGAGAGATTTAGTAGAAGATAAACTAGTTTCTCTGGAATTATTCATTTCAGCTTTATTCTTTTCGAGAATCATACTACCATCATTTATATTAGAACTAGCTTTAAACTCACCATGCTTTTTTTGTGATCGAATATCGAGATTTGTACTTCCAATTTCGCTATCTGGATTGCGAATATAGATTTGTTCTTCAATATAGTATTTACCCAAATTAGGAACATCATTGTATGCATCAGTTAACAATTTATGAGCAAGTTCAATCGAAACATGGAACAGCTTGGAAAAACGATTTACTGAGACTTGGATTTCTGGAGTGATTTTACTAATTATATAATTAATAATTCTCTGCTTATGGTCATTATATTGTTCATCAGATAGATTATTTTCTTCTGCAGATATTAGCAAATCTGAACTCTCATTCTCATTTGCAATTCTTGAAATATTTACTTTGAAGAAGGAACTCTTGACATTTTCAGTTTGCTTATTTTTTGTTCGTCCAAAGAGAATCAAAGTAACAATAATGTTTAGAAATAAAACGTAAAGAATGATAATTCCGAAGGTTTTGATTTTGAAGCTATTACTTACTATGTAAAATAACACAAGTATGTTGGATGGAATATAAATAAAGAGCGTATTTACACCCAAAACCTTTGAAAATTTGAATAGATCCACATAGAAAGTAGAAACAAATGTGAGATAGAGAGCAGAGAGCAATACTAAATTTGATGCAGAACTACAAAGGAAAAATGAATAGAACCCCAATTTTCCCAAAGTAGTAAGTTGTGGTTGAAGGAAGCTATTGTTAGCAATACTATTGAGCTCAGCAATGATCTTATAGAGAGTATTTGTTTTCCATACAATATAGCAAATAGATGAAGGTAGTAAATATAGCCTAAACATTGATTCCTTTACTTTCAGCCACCATTTTCTGGGAAGTGTCAATAGTTTACTAATCACCCCCATTATTCCTACTTCAGTTTGAGTAAATGTTTCTGTAGTTATATCCACTATTCTTTTTCTTTGAAAATGTTGTGTAAGCAAAACAGTGGCGAAAAGTAGAATAATCCCATATTCTATTAACATTAAAGATTTTGATGGATTGATAGGTTCAGATGCAGGATTTTCGGGAAAAGAAATTGGATCAGAATTGTTTTCACTATTTGAAGAACTAAAAAGAGAATACTTTAGGTCATTTAATGTAATTATGTCCCCATCTCCATATAGCGTTAAAATGATTGTAACTTGATATACTTGAGAATAAAGTGTTCGTAGCTCTTGAAGTTCAATCAGCTTCTCAAAAGAGATTTGTTTATCAAAGATAATCGTAAAATCGAATTTCATAAGTACGTGTATCTGCCTAATTGAAGACCCAAACTCGTTAATTAGGGAAAAGGATAAGGAAATATTAGATTTTTGATAATTCAGTGTAGATCTGAAAAAATCTCTGAAAGTTAGAACAAGAGGATTAGAGAGAGGAGTAACATAGTTTGTAGTTTCCTGCATTCCTCTTTCTAAAGTATTGTTTTCTTGGAACTCTGGTAATACTTCAATTGTAATAAAACTAGTATTAAGTATATAGAAATACCCCAGTCCTACTGCTGAACCTTGAATTCTGAAAGTAAATAGTTGGTTGCTATCAGTAGAAGTAAATTTGGTTGTAATTGTCTGAGGAACATTGACCTGATAACTCTCTGTGATATCTCCTGAATCTACACTTTCTGTTCCATCATTTATGCTGTAACTAATAGAAGGGAGAACTATTGATCCTATACATCCATAATCAATCTGAATTTCCACAATCTTCTCTTGATAACTAACTTGGGGTTTCAATGCTGATAGATCAAATGAATACTCAAAGTCGTTATTTTCCCATTCATACCAATCAAAAACATTGTCTGGGAGAATATTTTGATTATTTATACCATTTATAGTTAAGCGAATGTTTGATAATTGTATTTCATCTATACACATTTCAACTGAAAAATAAATCTTTAGTAGGTTTATGCCTGAGTTAATGTCAGATAGGAAACTTTCTGATATTTGCTGATTTTCTTCAAAATTTCTTGTATTTACAATCAGATTATTTATTTCAATTTCGAAGTATTGTTTGTAAGCAGAAAAATTGTTGGTTAAAAATGATAGTGAAAAGTTGAGTTTATCAAAATCATGGGAATTGTTGAACACAGTCGTAACGCTTTTCCTTATGGTAGATACAGTACTGCCTTTGAATCTAATCCAGTCAGGAAATATGGGTAAAGAAGAAGGAGTTTCAGTGAGGATTTGAGGTAGTATTTTTTCTATTGTTGTTTGAGCTGTTATCTGTAATGTTCCAGATTGATAGAAGTAAGAGGTTTGAGCTTCACAGATTACAGTAATATTTTTCTTACCCACGAAAGCTTCAGGAAAAGAAAAGAGTTGTGTAAGATTATGGCTTAAACTATCTTGAAACAATCTTTCAATGGTAAAAATGATCTCAGTTTGCTCAATTATGAAAGTAACTTTTATTCCCTCGCTATTCGTTTTATACCCTGAAGTTAAGAAAAACATCGTTAAAATATTGAATGAATCTAACTCTAGTTGAAGCTCAACTGTAAAAGTCTGTTTAGTGTATGTGGAATTATAATTAAAGACAATTTCTGGAAAGGAAGAGGAAGAAAGAATATTCTGATTAGTAATGTTTGTATGAGTAAACAAACTTTTACAACTTAAAAGAATTAAAATAGTGATTATTACAATCAGAGAGAGTTTTATCTTACTTCTTCTCATATCTATAAAGTGTATTTTGAGTTTGATTTATAAAGTTGAGAAAATTTCACATTGACCTAGGAGCATAGTATATTAGAGGAGTAAGTTTATAGCATAAAGAAATTCTAAATGGTTTTAGTATGATTAGAACGAAGCGTATTGAAAAAACCTGTTGCGTATACTGAAACCAGAACTGTAAGAGTTATAATACAAAAAGGGAAAAAAAGAAAAAGAAGAAGAATTATGGGAAAAACCCTCCTCCTCCACCTGTAGAAGGAACGCTGTTTGGATCATTAGGATCTGAAGGATTCAAAGGACCTATACCATGTATCTCCAAATAATCACTCCATCCATCTCCATCAGTGTCTGAACTGAATGGATTGGTGAAGTATATTGTAACCTCTTCATAATTAGTTAACCCATCACCATCAGGATCTAAATTTGCATCATTAACAAATGGGTTTGTTCCATAAACTATCTCTTCTAAATCGTTCATTCCATCATTATCCATGTCTGCATCATTTGGATCAGTTCCATAATAATATTCATCTAGATTACTTGCACCATCTCCATCAGCATCCTGTGATGAATCATGAGAAAGAGGATCGAAATTTTTGGAGATTTCCCATCCATCGGGCATGCCATCATCATCTGTATCTGCATCATGAGGGTCAGTAGCATAGGTTTGAATTTCTTCTTTATCATCTAATCCATCATTATCAGTATCTGCATCATTTGGATCAGTTAAACTAGTATTGATTTCATAACCGTCATTTAATCCATCATCATCAGAATCAGAGTCATTAGGATCGGTGTCATAAACATATTTCTCATAAGCATCAGTAAGATCATCGCTATCTGTATCAGTGAAATAGAGTTCTGCAGCGTCAACAGCTTTAACTGCCTGTACTTCCCCATAGCCATAAGAATTATCTTTACCTGTAGAACCTAAGTCAGTGGCAGTGATTGCAAGGATATCTTTAACTTGTGCAGGAGTAAGAACTGATTGCGCTTCTAATATTAAAGCACAAAGACCTGCAACATGCGGAGCTGCCATAGAAGTACCACTATAATTTCCGAAACCATTGTTTAAGAATGTACTATAGATAGCAGTTCCAGGAGCTACAACATCAAGTTCTGGACCTGTGCAACTAGCGAAATCTTCAAGCCAATAAGGATCTGGATATCCTGCCAATGTGTGATCTTTTGAGATAGCTCCAACAGCTATAACTTGTGAAATGTTTGCTGGATAAGCAATTTCTCTGTCTTCATTTCCCGCCGCTGCTACTAGCACAACTCCTGCATCATATGCATCATCTAATGCTTCATAGACAACAGGATTAAGTTTGTAGAAAAATCCCCAGCTCATAGAAATAATGTCAGCCCCTTCATAAACAGCCCAGTCAATGGCATCTGCTAGAGTTTCATCATCTACAAAATATGTATAAGGACTCACGAAATCACCAACCTTACCAATCAAAAGTTCTGATTCTGGAGCTACTCCTATGATACCATCATTATCATCGCGTGCTGAAGTTATTCCTGCGCAGTGAGTACCATGACCATAATTGTCTTCAGCATTACTATCACTATTATAGAAATCATACTCCTCCACAATCTTACCTATAAAATCATCATGTAAATTTCCAGATTGTTTATCTATTCCACTATCAAGGATTGCTATTATAATTCCATCTCCTGTATAATCTCCACCAATATCTGTTGCACCTTCATATCCACCGAAAACCTGTTCTGCTTCGATATCGTCTACTCCCCAATCAAGAAGGTCAGCAAAGAAAGAACTACTTTCCTTTTGAAATTCAGCAAAATAAGTAGATGTTATTTTCGAGCTAGAGAAAGAAAGTCTAAAGCCTATACTGTCATGTCTCTTGGATGAACTGACAGTGATTGATTGCGCATTTGTAGCATTTCCAAGATGAAGTAATGCCATTAGCAACATAAAATTAAATAAAACAACAATTATTACTTTAATTCTTTTGTTATTTAACATGGTAAGTACACCACAAAAAATGGTACATATTCTAATAAGAACACATAGATTTAGTATGAAAAAGGTAATTTATTTGTTAAAGAATACCATTTCTTAATTATGAAACAACTTTTTTATAGATTTGTAGCTATGCAATTTTGTTATGTTTCTTAAACTTTCCAAAAAGAGAATTTTGGCAATACTCATTATTGGGTTTGTTCTTACATTAAGTACTGGAACGCTTCTGTATGGGGTACAGAGACCTTATAATTTGTATATACGTCTAAAATCTATTTCCTGGCCACCTTGTCGATATACACAAGGAAACACAAGTGAATACATTTATACAAATTTTGGATTTGATTTAACTTTTGAAATCTGGAATCCTTCAAACAGAGAATATGTGTTTGGTACTGGTAATAGCAATCTTTTAGATCCTCAGATGAAAATTGAATTGGAAGAAAATTATCCAGTTAGCTCAGGATATGGTTTTTGGATCTTTATTACGATTCATGTTATAAAACCAGGTTTAACTGAAAGACCTGGAAGTATGGGAATCCTAGTGAGGAATTATAATGACACCCTTCCACCTGCAGGAAAGTATATCATATGGGCAGGAATAATCGATAGTGCTCATCTATATAGTACTCCAAGGTTTTCTTACAAGTCTTATGAAACTGTCCTCTATGATCATTATAATGATAGTGAAATTGATTATGGTTTTACTCCTAGTTCTTGGGGAAAAATTCTTCCTTCTTATCGTAAAACAGCTCTTTTTCTCCTTTGGTCACTTGCAGGAGGAGATTTGATTGTTCTTTTTCATTTTTATTGGATAAGTATGAGACAAAAAGATAAAAAACTGAGGTAAAGACTAACATAAACCTGAGATTTTCTTTTGTTTTCAGTCTTCTTTTGATACGTGCCATTGTAGTAGAGCATGACGTTATGATGCTTAATTTCACTTCTGATAGACTAATGGTTTTCGATGGGATTCCAGGAGAGAAAGGATCAAGCAAAAGAATTGGTACACTACAGAATGGCATGAATACCTTTTTGAGAAAAATGGATATAACTTTCAGACAAGATCCTCGAACTCTTCGACCTAGAGTCAACAAAAAGGGTTCCCAACTAGATAAGAAACAGAAATCTGAAGGGAAATACTTCGTAGCAGCTTAGATTTTGGTTTTTGCTTCAACAGTAATTTCCGTTTCCTTTTCTTTTAATAAAGATTTTTCCAACATCAATTCCTTAAGATTGGCTAATCTTGCCCTATTTATTTGCTCTGCTATTTGGTAAGTAATTTTTTCTTTAAATGAACTAAATCTAGTGGTTATCCACAAGAGTGGGATAAATGATTTAGGTTGAATCAAGTTGTTTTTCGGCTTAGTTATGAGCAGTGCAATTTTCCTAGCAAGTTTGCCAACCTCACTTCCATTCACAAGTTTATCACTTAATCCAGATATTTTGTTAAATTCTGTTTTATATGGTCCTGGCAAAACGGTTGAAACTGATATCCCATAATTTTTGAGCTCTTGTCTTATGCTATCACCAAATACTTTAACTGCAGATTTTGTTGCACAATAAACTGCAAAAGGATAAACGGGAAGCATTGCAAGAGATGAAGATATGTTGATAATGTTACCTTTACCTTGTTGTTCCATAATAGGTACAACTGCATGTGTCATCTTAATTAAGGATAGAATATTGGTTTCTATTAATTGATCAATTTCTTCTTCAGGCTGTTTTAAAAACAGGTTTGCTTTTCCTACTCCTGCATTATTTATTAAAACATCAATTCTTCCAAATGTCTTCAAAGTAAGATCTATAATCTTCATTCTGTCATCTCGATTTCTTACATCACCAACAATGGATAAAGTTTTGATTTTATGTTTTTTCAATAAACTTGCAGTATGCAATAGCTTTTTCTTTCTTCTAGCAACAAGAACAAGCTTCGGTTTGTATTTGACTAAGGCTAGAGATACAGCCTTACCAATTCCTGAGGAGGCTCCAGTAATAATGATGACTTTACTTTCATCAAAAAATGCGTTGTTAGAATATTGAGCTCTTTTCTGCATAATATCAAGAATGCTTTTAAATAATCTTATAAAAACTCAAAAAAAGAGAGAAAAAGAAATTAAACCTTATTCTTCCTTCAAATGGTCAAACCATTCTGGAAGCTTAATTTCATCAACAGAAACGCTATCTCCAGGCAAATATGGCTTAATATCTAGTACAGGAGTTCCGTCAATCGCATCAATCCTATCTATGTACAGTTTATTATTTTCTACCCTTAGTAATTTAACTTTGGTCAAACCAATTGGATTGGGTCGTTTTGGACTTCTAGAAGAAAATACGCCAGTTTCCATAGAAGTTTTCAATTTTGCGGGTGTGGCTAGCATCTGAGATCTATCTAGAGGATTATCTCTCATCGATATCCACCATAATACGTAAATGTGGCTGAATTGCTCAATATGACGTAAACCAGTAGTATATAACTGAGATATCTCAATATAACAAGCTTCTTTTTCTATTTTTACTACACCAATTTGATGAATTCCAAAAGATGTCATTATAACCAATCATCAATAGGTTGTCCTTCTTTTGAATTTTTCTTTATCACTTAGTTCTAGAGATATGGATATTTAATCAAAAAAATCTAAAGTATGCTTTTCTTCATGTTGCTCAACAACCTTTTCATAATAAATAGAACTTAAGATATAGAAAACCCAAGCTTATTCTTTCTGTACAAACAAGCTTACAGTAGCCAAAATCCATTTCAATAAAATAATTGAACCTAATATAATCATAGCAATTTTATCACTTGTTATAATCGAATTGAGTATATTTGTTAGGTATAGAATAACAAATAGAACAATCAAGGTACCTAGAAATATCGCTGATAAAGTAAATGGGCTTAACCACCTAAATTTCTTAAACAATGAAGCTCTGATTGGGTAAACCAATGCACACATTGTAGTTCCTACAATTGCGAGAGCAATGAATGCAGATCTGTCATTGGTAACAAATGGGAAATTTCCACCTTTGAATACTGAAATAAACAACCAGATTGCAAAACCTCCAACTACTGCTCCTAAAATTGCTGAAGTATATACTATAGCATAAGTAAAATCAAAGCTCTTGGTATCAGTTGATGCACCCATGTACAATCATAATAGGAGGAGATATGTTCTTTATATATTCTTTTAATAAAAAATCATCAAAATCACAACTTTTAAAACTAATTCTTTGTTTGGGAACATACCGACGAGATGTCCACCCGGGAATCGTTAGGTGATTATCATGACCAAAAGTATGTATAAGTATATTGGCGAATTTTGGAGAAATCGCGAAACTCCTGAGTTTAAGGAGCTTATGCGAAGTAGACTTATTCAATGGAGAAGAGAGGGAGCTACTGAAAGAGTTGAAAAACCAACAAGACTTGATAGAGCAAGAACTCTTGGTTATAAGGCTAAACAAGGATATGTAATTGTAAGAGCTAAAGTTAGGAGAGGAGGAAGGAGAAAGAAAAGACCTGTAAGAGGAAGAAAGTCTCGTAATATGGGTGTCAACAAAGTAACTCCTAAGAAAAGCATTAAGCTCATAGCCGAAGAAAGAGTAGCAAGAAGATATTCCAATCTTGAAGTTCTAAACTCTTATTGGGTAGGTCAAGATGGAAGACACAAATTCTTTGAAGTGATTTTAATAGATCCTCAACATCCTGTTATTGCAAAAGATCCAAGAACTAGCTGGGTTTCAATTAAAGAATATCGTGGCGATGACATGGTTTATCTCAAGAACCCAGTTCATAGAGGAAGGGTTCATCGTGGATTGACAAGTGCAGGTAAGAAATCAAGGGGACTCCGAACAAAAGGAACTGGTGCTGAAAAAGTCAGACCATCTTTAAGAAGACATGGACGAAGAGGTAATTGACCTCTAATTTATCTCTTTTTTTACATTACTACCTAATTTTAAGAATAAAAAGGGAATAAGATGGACATCACTATTAGCAAAGTTGAATGTAGTTTTTCAGTTCATGCTACTGAAAATTTTGATAAGAATATGGAAGCACTAGAAAATCTCATTCCTGATGAGCTTATAGAAGAAACAGAGATAGTTGTAGAAGAACTTGAGGGAGGATATGAAAACCCAATCGAATATGTGGTAACTACCTTTAGTAATAAGAAGTTAGTTACTAAAATTCTTGAACATATAGCATCTAAACTCTCAAAAGAACAAAAGATGCAGCTCTACAATGAATTCGAGGAAAGATTTAATCAAGACAAAAAATCTTTCTACATTAGAATAGACAAACAAGGGATATATAGTAATCAACTAATTATTAGTTCAGCAACCAACGTTATCAAAATAGAAATTAAATTGAGATCATATATTAAGGATGTAGATTATAAGCAATTCCTAATAGATAAGGGTCTATTATCAGAAAAGTGAGAATCATTATCCGACCTCAAAGAGTCTGTTTATATTTTTAGATAAATATGACACAGTATTAAAAAGAAGTTAACCTTAACTATCTTGTTCTTAATACTTACATCGATTCTGCTCATTAATTCATCAAACTTAAACTTAGCAAGTTTTGAATCTAGTATGGGTGGTGTTTCTACATTCGATGTTGATACGCCAGAATTTGATCACATATTTGGTCCTCCTGGTCACGTAGCATTGGCAGTAGCAGAAGATGATAACTTAGTCTTTACAAACGCTCCTGAGGGGTTGGCATTACATGGGCATTATCATCTTATTCAAAAGAAAGCGCTTTAAGCTATAGTTTTCTCTCTTCTTCCTTTTTCTTATTTTTCAGAATTATGTAAAAGGTAGTTGACAGAAAGTTTTTAAAATGTGAAATGA
>JAGLXK010000067.1 GCA_023132955.1 Candidatus Heimdallarchaeota archaeon | reverse complement strand
GTATTTGTTCCTATAATCAATTCAAGGCCTTTACCAACCATTTTTTCAACAAGAACACCTGCAACATCCACACTTGAAAATCTATTCATAAAATCATCAAATGTTGATTTTACCTCTTCTTCTGATTGCAGATTTATTACAACCGCGCCATAGTCTGTTTTATGTATAACTTCAACCGACATCAACTTCATAACTGCAGGATATCCAAATTTGCTAGCTGCTTCTATTGCTTCTTCTTTTGTTTTCACTAGAGTAGAAGGAGGAACAACTATTCCCATTTTTCTCAATATCATTTTTGCTTCATGTTCTAGAACAGCTTTCCTCTGTTCTGATTGGATAATTGTAAGTATTTCTTTTATTCCACTCATTTTTAGTCCTCCATTTTGATAGATCTTGGATTCACACCATGTTTTTGAAGATATTTAGTATACTCAGTAAGCATACCTAAAGCTCTGACAGCTCTACCAGGACTTTCAAATGCAGGTAAATCATCCTTTAATAATTCTGCAGTTGCATAATCTGCTTCTTCGCCTCCAACTAAAGCTGTTACAAAGGGTTTTTCTTTTCTCTTAGCTAATTCTTTTGTAATTTTGATATATTCTTCTATATCTAAATCAGGTATAACCGGAATACAGATGTTAACAATTGAATCTACATTTTGATCATCATAAACAGATTCTAAAGCAATTCGATAATCTTCTGCGGTTGCACTACCAGTTATATCAATTGGGTTGCCTGTTGAATAAAACGATGGAAAAGTGTCATCAAGTTTCTTCTGTACATCAGCTGAAAATTTAGCAAGTGTAAGACCACAATCAGAAACCATATCTGAGGCCATTACTCCAGCTCCACCCCCATCTGTTACAATTGCTACTTTATTTCCCAGTGGCAAAGGTTGAGTTCCAAATACTAAAACACAATCTTCTAATTGATCCCATGTAATTACTCGAATTATACCAGCGTCATTTAGTAAGTCATCCACTATTACATCATTAACTGATAATGCAGCAGTATGTGATGCTCCTGCTTTTGCACCAGTTTCAGTACGGTTTGCTTTAATTCCCATAATAGGTTTTTTTAGAGATATTTCTCTTGCTTTTTGCATGAATTCTCTGCCGTTTTTGAAGTCTTCCAGATAGATTATAATCATTTTTGTATCAAGGTCTTGTCCAACATATTCTAAAGAAT
>JAGLXK010000669.1 GCA_023132955.1 Candidatus Heimdallarchaeota archaeon | reverse complement strand
GGAATACTGATTAATAAAAATATTCAAAAGAAATAAGCGCTTCAATAACATTTGTTAAACCATTAGAGACGCACGTTATGAAACTTGGTTAAACTTGCCAGAAGGCGTCTAACCGTCGTTTGAGTGGGTCCCCTACACGTGCGACGAGGGGAAGGAATCGGGAGGAAGGAGGATACCTGGAAGGGAAGCGATATTCTGGGCAGCATTACTATGTGTATTGACCTGTTGTCCACATTTCTTACAAGGAGCAATATCATATTGCACTTTTTGACGAGCAAGCACCCCTCCACACTTGTAATGAACGGTACTGGTGTGATAAGGAGAAACTGTCTCTAACTGGACATCATAGCCTAACTCTAGAGAGGCTAACCACACAGCTTTTTTGTAAATGAACAAACTATCAGGCATGGTGTAGATAGCTTTAGCTAAGGCGCCTTTGGTGCCAGTGGGATCAGCAGTTAAACGCTCAATCTTGAGTACTTGACACTTCTTTTTCACCATCACTGCTGCGAGAAAGTGGGGGAGAAGAAGAGTAATTTCGCGAAGGATGCGATGACGACGAGTATAGACTCGATTAAGTTCTCCCTTGAGTTTACAACAACCATGGGAATCATACTCCTTACGTTTACGGAGAAAGCCTTGATTGAGCTCTGGAAGAACGTTCTCACTAAGATGTTCATAGTGTTCTGCTAATTCTAATATATCCTGAGGGAGAGCTACAGAGGTGTTAAACGCAACCATATATTGTCCTAACCGGTTAATATCTATTCCAAGTAAGGATGTTTTCTTTCCAGGAATGTGTGAAAGATAGCTGTGAAGAAGAGTGGAAGAATGGAAACAGGTATGAGTTCCTTCTAGTACTACATCTATTCTAGGTTTGTAATTGGGGACATATCCGCTACTTACTTGGAATACTTTTATGTGAGCGCCATTTTTTATATACTCTACAACTTTCTTTGGAAAATGAACTTGAGCAGTTAGTTTTTGTTTCCCTTTTCTTGGAAAACCAAGTTCGGTCCATCCTTGCTTTTTTAGCTGTTCAGTTAATTCTTGGGCATTCCCTTGACGGGTGATAACATAGTTTTTTTTCATTAATAGTTTGATTGGCA
>JAGLXK010000668.1 GCA_023132955.1 Candidatus Heimdallarchaeota archaeon | reverse complement strand
CTCCAAAAACAAATGCTCCTGTTAGGTGTTGTAATGGAACACAAGCAACATCTCCTGCTGCAAATAGTCCTTTGAGAGTAGTTTCTGTTTTTTCATTAACTACGACACCAGTTAATCCATGGCCACCACAAAGTTGGTACTCAGTTTCTCCTAATTCAATAAGGCCTTCTCTAAAATCAACTCCTCGGTTATCCCAGAATTTTTTCTGGATTGGTCGTTCTGTTGTGAATAGTATTCGTTCTATTTCTTGTATTCTTTCCTCAGGTAGGTGATTCATTTTTATGAAAATTGGTCCTCTACCTTCTCGAAGTTCCTTTAACATGGTTTGAGTGGAGAGATACTCTAGTTCAATCGTTTCTCCAAGAGCATTAACTACTTCTGCTCCACGTGTAAGAGTGATATATAATAACGGACAGTTAAGATCTTTTATGAGCGGTGAACAATTAGTATATTCAAAACCTGTTAATTGGGCTCCTGCTCGATATGCTAAGGAATACCCGTCACCAGCATTTCCTGGATAATCAAATGTTCCATATAGATATCCTGAATTTGGAAGCGAAAATCTAGCACAACCACCATTTGCAAGTATAGTTGCTTTTGCTTTGCAGATAACAAATTCACCTGTCCTGATGTTAAATCCCATAGCTCCATTTACTTTCCCTTCATCAACCAAAAGACTTGTAATTATCGTTCGATTGATTACTCGTACTCCCGCTTCTTTGACTTTCTCAGCTAAGACAAGTTTCAGTTCAGGAGAATCCATTTCCAATAGAAATTTCCCTTTCGCATGAACTTGCAGAGAGATGTATTTATCTTCATCATCTTTGGGAAAACGAATACCCCAGTTCTCAAGACGTTTAAGTATGGAGTAACTTCTTTCAGCCATAACAAAGCTAGGTTTGTAATCTAATATTCCTTCGGTAGCTATGCGTGCAGAATCAATATATAACTCAGGAGTAGTAATGCCTGGTTGGACAACAATATTCAGAGCATCCATACCCATAGCAATGGAACCACTTCGACTAATCTCTCCCTTCTCAATAACAGTTACATCAATATTTGGATTTTTCTCCTTTGCAATAATCGCTGCCATACTACCAGCACTACCACCACCAATAACAAGTATATCTGTTTCCAAATCCATCTTTTTACCCAACTGCTGTTTAAATCCCAAATATTAAATAACTTCACTTTTTCTGTAACTAGACAAGTTTTAAATCTTTAGCACAATTTTGGGTTATCACTTCTGCCATGTATAAACAGTTTCAGAGCTACAAGAAGGTAAGTTTTGGTTCATAGAAAGATTTAACTCTCAGCTCAAAGCAAATTCATTCATGACAGTTTTTATTACAATGCTTCGTGGAATTAATGTTAGTGGTCAAAAGAAAATCAAAATGAACGAATTAAGGAAACTCTATGAATCATTGGACTTTGAGCAAGTACGAACATACATTCAAAGCGGAAATGTGATTTTCAATACAAACTTATCAGATCTCTCTGAAATAGTAAAGATGATAGAAAAGCAAATTGTTCTGAAGCTTGGTTACAATGTAACTGCTGTAATAAGAACTAGAGAAGAACTATCAGATATTGTGAAAAAGAATCCGTATTTTGATAAAGATCTAAGTAAGGTACATGTTACATTTTTATCTGAAAATCAAATCAAATATTCTGAAGAAGAGATTTTAAAAGCAAAAGATGAAATGGAAGAATTTCAAATTGTGGATAAAGAAATCTATCTCTTCTTACCAAATGGTTCAGGTAGAACTAAGTTAACCAATAATTTCTTTGAAAGAAAAATGGGTGTCAAAGCAACTACTAGAAATTGGAACACTACTACAAAGTTACTAGACATTTCCAAATCACCTTAGGTTTGTATTTCCTCTAGAAATTTGTCAATCTCTTGTTTGATTTTGTCACCCTACCCATAGAATAAGTGCTCTTTTTACGAGAGTAAACTATACTTGATTTGCTCAATTAATTTTTATATGAGCTAGAATAAGTTAACATTTATGATTGATTTTAAGAATCTCATCAAGAACAATTATTCAGAACTCATTTTGTTTAGTATAATTTTCTTATTCTTCTTTCAAATGCTTTCAGATCTAGGTGAACGAATTTACAATTATGCTCTACTCGGATTGGAACCAACATTGCATATTCTCGCATTATTATTCTTGTTTTCCTCTATAGCTCTGCTCTTCTTTAGAAAAGCAATATCTGATAAGATTTTGTTTATTGCGGGAGAGTTAATCATTGTATCAAGATTAATTGAACCATTACTCAAAGGAGAAGCTTTACTTATATTAGCCGGATTGTCTGTTAGTAGTTTCCTTATTTTCTTTCCTGCATATTTCACAAGAAGCAAGAACAAAGAACAACAAACTGGGATAACACTAGGAGTATCATTAGCCATAGCTGTAGCAATGTCAATTCTATTCAGAACAGTTAACTCTACAATAGATGTCTCGATATATAATTGGTTTCAGATAATTGGTTGGGTTCTAGGAATACTAGCTACACTTATGTTGGTTGGAATGTTATTGCAAGGCGAAAAATCCGATCAGAAAAAAACAACTACTGAAGAAAGTCCAGCAAAATTCGGAAAAATTCTTCTTCTAGCTCTTGGTTT
>JAGLXK010000667.1 GCA_023132955.1 Candidatus Heimdallarchaeota archaeon | reverse complement strand
GCAATGTCTTTTGCCTTATCTACCAAAGATACTGAAGAGATCTATTTTCTTAGTTTAGGAACTGATGGTATTGATGGAAATTCTAGTGCAGCTGGGGCTATAGTTGGTCCATTTACAATCTCAGATAAAGAAAAAGAAAGAGAAGCGGAAAGGACATTAGCTGAAAATAATACCAACTTCTTCTTCAAAAAATATGGAGGAGAACTCATAACTGGTTATACTGGAACTAATCTTATGGATATTGGTGTAATTTGCATAGTAATAGACAAAGATTAATCTTTGCTCTTTTCATCCAATCTCTTTTCTAAGTTTCTGCTTTGCTGTGCAACGAAGAGGTCTGATAATGTTCTTTCAACTAGTACTCGTGCTGTGTCCTTTTTCCTTCGTAATTCTGGTATAAGATTCTTACCAAATTCAATTTGTAGAAAAGTTCCATATAGTTCTTTCATTATGCCATAGAAGTATTTTGCAGTATCAATATCTCCTTCTACTAGGTTTTCTAAAATAAACCTCCTAAGCTCACCTATGAGATCTGCTATACCTAATAAATACGATGAGTCTGTAACTTCAAGATCCTCTACAGGAGTAAATTTCTTATTTTCTATCAAATCATAAAATAATCGGGCTTCTGTGTATTCTTGCATAGCTACACCAATGATACCAATGTTATATGGTGCAGGATTTTCCTTCAGAATCTTGTTAACTCGGGACAATTCATTTTTTGCTTCTTCCAACTTCTCTTTAGCTTGAAGTATTTGACCTCGGTGGAAATTTTCTATACTTTGCCCAGAATATTTAATTATTATTCTTGATAATTTAAGTAATTCTTCTCTTATGATGTCATTTTTTAGAAGCCTTTCCTCTATTTTTGTTGCACTATCTTGAAAATCTGTTGTGTCAACCATCTTATTCAATTAAACTCTTTTTTTTGGTATTTCAAATATTTTGTGCTTGATATCTATACTAACACAAAGAACAAAAATTTAATAGTGGCACTCTTTCTGTAATCAGACAGACTCTAGGACGATCATTATGTTTCTTTCTTACTATGCTAATTTGGTGAAACAAATTGATGCTTCTTTAAAAGAATTCATGTACAAAAATGCCAAAGCGATAGACAAAAACGATTTTTTACAATTTTACTATGATGAGATAGAACGGTTTCTTTTCTCTGGTGGAAAGAGAGTAAGACCAATTCTAATGGTTACATCGGGAGCAGCAGTTAATCCAGATATAAATGAAAATGGAATAATAAAAGCCTCTCTTTCTCTTGAGTTGTTACATAATGCAAGTCTTATACATGATGATATCATGGACAATGCTGAAACTAGAAGAGGTAAAAAAGCCCTTCATAAAGTTCTAACTCTATATTCTAAGCAGAATTATAGTGATACCATCCAGAACCACGAAGATTTTGGTGTTTCAATGGGTATATTGGGTGGCGACTTTGCTTATAACATGGCTTATAAGGCCATTCATGTTAATGAATTCCCTCCAGAAACGGTTTTGAAGGCATCTTTAGAATTTAATGAAGGGTTCTTTAAAGTAGTTCGTGGAGTTATAATTGAAACCGACCTCATGGGAAGACTCAATGTATCAGAAAAAGATTATCTAACAATGGTTGAAGGTAAAACAGCTGCA
>JAGLXK010000666.1 GCA_023132955.1 Candidatus Heimdallarchaeota archaeon | reverse complement strand
CAAATAGCAGAATGGAAACAGAAATTATTGTAGTAGATCCTGCTATAAAGAAGGATATACGTCCTGAGGAGGTTGGTTTTCCTTATACTCCTCAAACACAATCAGATGATACTAGTGATCAATTTTCAACTACTGATTATCTTACCATGAACCATAACGATGTTTTTAATTTGACTAATTTTAGTGATACTGGTAAAATCAACAACAGTTATTCAATATCAAGTATTGCAGATTATACAAATGATTCTCTGAATTACGGAATAACAGAACTGAAATCTATTGATGATTACTATACAGTAGAAGACGATAATGATGCATTTTTAACTCTAGATGTAAATAATTATTATACTTTTGCACAAGCCTTTGATATTGCATGGGATTATGCGTTCTACTATGGAAGTGAATTGTTCCTCACATATGATACTGGTGGAGCTTTTAGTTTGGAAGACTATGAGCTTAGTTTACACATAGTTAGTGTAAATTCAACAGATGGAAATCCAAATATGACAGATATTATTACAAATTGCACTTCAAATGCATTTAAACAAGGTGCAACATACAATGATGTTGGAGGATTTCAATTCTTCGATTTTACAGATGTGAGATTGACCAAAGGAACATATTATTTTGTAGCTAATCTTTCGCAAATAGATGCTGATGATGCTCCTAGGCATTTCCTATGGGCTAAGAATGACCATGTTTCCGATGGTGTAGACGGAGGAAAAACACTTTACAGATCTACAGGATTTCCAGGACAATGGAGCACTCCAAGGCTGTATGATTTTACTTTAATTAACAGTTTATACCCTGTTGATAGCAATAATAATTCTATCATTTTTACAGGAACAGATGAGATAGATTTGAAGGATAATGGAGTTAGTATAAGCACAACAACTTCTTCTATATCAAGTATTGGAACCCATGAACTAACTTCTAATACATCAGTACAAATAACCTTCAACAATAGCTATACATTTGCAAAAACCTTTAGTGGAAATGATGTTTATGCAGTATTTTCAGCAACTAATGCTTCTTATTGGTCCCATAGTATAGATTGGGATATTAATTGGACATCTTCTTCTATTGATATAACTCCATATACGAATCTTGACAGATATCAAGTAGTATTTACGCCTACAGACTGGCATGATACAATTTTTACATTTTATTATAATGAAACTAATACATTAACAGGTTCAAGAGAAACGGAAGGCTATCGTGTAGATTTGGGGACTAATAACTCAGCTGGTAATTGGTTATTTTCTACAACGAGTCCGAATTATCTAAGTGATTTAGTGCTGTTAGATGACACAACACCAACTGAAAGATTTTTCCTTGGATATTGGGTAGGAGGAGCTACTGATTCAACAGGATATGTTGGATCCAAAATAGTAGCTAACACTTTAGTGCAAGGAGATGGAGCAGGAACTCCTTATAATGAGACCACAGGAATCTTGAATTATACTCTCTATGACATTAATGGGAATATCGTTCCTTTTAAGAGTTCCCTACCAGCCAATCTCATTTATACAGATTCAACTTACTATACTCTGTCAGGAATAACTCAAGTAAGTGCTGGTTTCTATACTCCTGAGATTTATTTTGATCCTTCAGCAAGTGGGTCTGACTTACCAGGTTTCTGGACAGCAGCCGTGCTCTGGCAGAACGGCACTGAAGTAGGTTTCTATTCACAGAGAATAGTCGTGCAAACACAAACAGAATTAGTTTTGGAATGGGAGGAAGAACCTTCAAATAATAACTGGATTACAACTGATATTTCAAGAAAAGGTTTAGATTCAATCTTAGTCAGAGGTTCATATTACAATATTAGTGAGCCATATACAACTGGAACTAAAAATCTAATACCTTCTGCTACTGTATCTTATACAGTTCATAATGCTACTTGGAATAAGAATGATGTTTTCAACGATTATGCACCGGATTATAATACTTCAATATTAGTTGATGCAAACATAGATGTTGGTACATATACAGTTGATTTTCTTGGTACAGGAGCTTTTCTGGAGAATAACTCAACAAGTTTTACATTAACAGTTTTCTATGAACTGTCTCTTGTTCCTGAATATACTAATTATCAAACGAACTATACAAACAAAGTGGTATATTATCTGAATCTGTATGATGTAACAGCTTCTTCAAATTTGAGTCTGACTCCTGATGATATGACTTTCACCATTGCAAATGGAACAGATTTTCCACTTGCTTCTCCTGTTGATTACAATTTTACTTACCAAGCATCTACAGAACAATGGGTTCTTAATATTAGTACATCGACGAATGATCTGTACACAGGTTATTATTCAGTAGAAATTTCCATCTATTTGAATAATTACCAAGCAAATTATTCAGAAGTATATGTCTCGGATGTATACACCTTCGAGATTACATCACCACCTACAGAAGTTCTGAAAACTGGTGATGCCACAACAATCTATGTATATCATGATGCAACATTTTCATTCAGATTCCAAGATACAAATCATTCTACATATTTACTTGGTGCTAATTTTGTGGCTTCTGCAAATGAATCAAATATCGACTTTAGTTACAACATTATTGGTGATACTTACTATGTAACTGTGACCAATAATAACCCTGCAGTAAATTCCATTGCCATATACGTTGATGTAAGCTTGTCAAACTATGAGTCGAAAATAGGTTTTCTATTAGGAGAGATAAGTGTATTAACTATCCAAACTAGTTTAACAGAAGATACTACGCCCACTGAAGTGTATGTAGGATATAATACTTCAATCATTGTTCAATTCAATGATATAACTCATGCAGAACTTATCGATGTTGGAACTGGAACATTCGTATCAATTACCAGTAATTCAAGTTCTTTTACTGATTTAGGTTATGTATACATCGGAAGTGGAAGGTATAATGTATCATTTATTAATAATGATTACACCTTAGAAGGAATAAATATCACTATCACTATAGGAAAAACCGGTTATGAGAATGCTAGTATATCTTTCCAAATACAAGTGCTTTCAATTTCCACTGATTCAATGTTAGTTGATATTGCAGATCAAGACATTACTATTTACTTCGATGAAGGAACGTCAATTGAGATTCTTTACTGGGACAATATTTCTTTTGTTAATATCACTGATCCTCAAGTGTCCTTTTCTGGCAATTTAACTGTAATTCCAAGTTACAGCTTTTTGGACAATATTACAACAATAACTATCCTTACGATATCGGATTTAGGCTATTATGAATTGATTATTACATTAGAAAAGCCTGGATATGAACCTCAAATAATTACGGTCTATATCCTTGTTCAAGAAAGACAAACTTCAGTAGATTCAGATTATACGGATATTACATTCTACGCTGATCAAACAGATCACGTGTTATTAAATTATACAGATGAATTAGATTTAGTAGAGATTCTAGTAGCTACAGTAGATATTGATTTTGCAGAAGATAATAGTACCTTAATTGTTCAAGATTATTTCATTATTACTTTGATAGAAGTGGGATCATTTTATGAAATTACATTCGATCCAATTGAAATTAATGCTACAGGTTATGTGTTTGTGTTTAATATAACTCTTAGTAAGTATGGTTATGAAACTAATTTCATCATCATTACTGTTACAATCAACATTCACCCCACCGCTATTGACCCTACTTCTCAAGATCAAGACTCTGTTTATACTGATGAAGATGGTGAATTCACAATCATCTATGAAACGATTGAAGATACCTTCATCAGTGGTGCTGATCTCAGTTACACTCTCATTAATGGTACATCAGCAGAAATAGAAGATGTTGTTCTAACTCAAATACTTGATGCCTATGTTGTTTATGTTTACATTAACAGTAGTATCGTTCCAGTAAAGAGCTATCTAATAGAACTTACATTCTATAAACATGGTTTTGAGAACCAAACTTGGATTATAACAATAACAGTAGCGTCTCATCCTACAGCCATTGATCCTACTTCTCAAGATGAAGATAATATTTATGCTGATGAAAATGCAGAATTTACAATCATCTATGAGACTGAAGAAGGAGATTTCATCTCTGGAGCGGAGTTTGATTATAATATTATAAATGGCACCACAGCTGAAATTCTATCAGTTATCTATACTCAAAGTATCGATAGTTATTTAATTTATGTTTATTTCGATGAATCTTTGATAGCTGGGAAGAACTTCTCCATAGAGCTTATCTTCTTCAAACATGGTTTTGACAATCAATCATGGATTATAAACATAGGTGTTTATGAAAAGATAACCCATGAAATATCAGTAGAAATAGTAGGAGATATGAGACAACTAACTACTATTCAATTCAGAGTAACATTAAATAGTTCCGATCTTGATTTACTAACTGCATTATCGTTTGATAATATCAAGTTCTTTTCAACACCTGACGGGGACTTTGTTGTGATAACTTATGTATTTACTTTTGCTAATGGAACTACGATAGAATATTCAATACAAGCAGAACTTCAACAAATTCAACCAGGTCATTATGTAGCTCTCACTAGTGAAATTTTGGTTCCTTGGCGTGTAACTAATGTTTCATATTCAGCACTGTATACTCCTACAAGCCAATCTGTAATCGCTTCTGAAGAAACTATTTCACAATCCACTGAAATCAAATCAGCTAAATTCACGAATTTAATAGCCTACCTATTCAGTGAATATACACCTTACATGGCTGCTGCTTTAGCAGTGATTGCAGCAGTATTCATTTCATTAACAATATACTTCGCGATAGTAAGACCAAGAAAACAAAGGAGAACAGCAAAGAAACGAGGTTACTTAGATAAAATTTCGAAAATACTTACAAGTGTTATTTCTATGAGAAAAGTCATTATAGTTCACACAGAAACAGGACTCCCTATCTATGAATGGGATCTTGGTGGTGATATATCGGTTGATTCTTCACTAGTAACTGGCTTCCTTCAAGCTGTATCTGGTATGGGGAGTGAAATAAGTGGTGGGCAAACTGGAGCTATCAAAAAGCTTGACTACGGTCAATTTGTTGTATCTAGTGCTTCAAAAGATTGTATTTGTGCTTATCTCTTCAGTACAAGTGAAGTTTCGATTGATGTAGAAACTGGTCTCTCTAATTTTGTTGAATGGTTTGAGAAACGATTTCAATCAGTCTTACATGAGTGGGGTGGTGTAACAGATGAGTTTACCACTAATTCTAGACAAATTATTGATACCCTTAGTGAAGAGCTTTTTATCTGGACATTACATCCTCTATCCATAAATACCTTAAAAGAAAAAGAAGCTCAAAAGCTTAATACTTTTAGTCAGAAGATATTCAATTTTATCAAAGATTATAAAGAAGTTACAATTAGTGTAGCTCTTGAATACTTCAACAAAACTCCATTAGAAGAAACACTATCAACATTATTCAATATGATTGATGAAAAATACTTGTTGAGAATGAGATTAAGATAAATCTTCTCATAACCTTTTTTTCCCCCTTATTTTTGATGTTTTAAAATCAT
>JAGLXK010000665.1 GCA_023132955.1 Candidatus Heimdallarchaeota archaeon | reverse complement strand
TGATGGTGAAGGAGAATATTTGGAACTCTATCTTATGCCAGATTATGTACCCGGTATCGGTTTCATTGATGTTTATGTCTACGATAATGTTACTCACACTCCTATAGCAGGAGCAGATGTTATGCTCTACGATGAATATTATTACTTCATAGATTCTGGTACTACAGACATTGATGGTTTCTACAATTTCACTGGTCTAGGTATTGGTGACTATATAGTTGAAGCTGATACTTATGGCTATATACTAAATTCTTCTTCGGTTTACATTGATTTTGATGGTGAAGGAGAATATTTGATGCTTTATCTATCGCCATTTGTTCGCACACTTGATATCCTTTATCCTTCTGACAGCCAAACAGTTGAAAGCGGATCAGTTCTTGTAGGATTCGATGCTAGTGAACCATATGAATTGGAAACAATTGATGTATATGTTGATGCAGAATATATAACTACAGTTGGCATACATGGTGGTCCTTATACTGAATTTATTGTTCCTGTATTTGAAAATGGAACAAACACAATCTATCTTGAAGCTTATTGGAATGATGCGTCTATGGCTTCCGATACTGTTGATATCAATTCTATTAATGTTATTCCCACTGTGATTCTCAAGGAAGGCGACATTTTAAGATATAGATACTCAGATTTAATTAATGTACAAACCCATGACCACAACTTTACATTCACTACCTGGCTCTCAACCTTTGAAATGTTGACTCATGTCACTATCCACCAGTATGATGCTGCTGGTACAATAATGCTTAATGAATTTTGGATGACTGTTAATGTACTTAATGGTTACGTATCATTTGATGAATCTGGTGAGCTTGAATTTGGGCATTTCTTCCCATTTAGTAGTTTACTACCTAGTCCAGTTGTAGGAGATAAAATAGCATGGAATCCTTGGATGGTTATTCTAACAGTGAATGGAAGTACTGCATGGGAATATACAGAAGTTTGGACATTAGAAGCTTCGATGGGTATGATGCTTTTCTATGTCGAAAAAAGTTCAAACCTTTTGTATTATCTTAAAATGCCTGGTTTTATTGAAGCGATTCTTCTAGAAACAACTATTGATTTTCTAAATCCATATGTATCTGATGTTGCAGATTTTGACTATGTTGAAGGAGATACAGGTAATGTTATTAGCTGGGATGCTACAGATATGAATCCTTGGAGTTATAGTATTTACAAAGACGCAGTATTTCTGCATTCCTTTAATTGGACAGCTGGTACTCCTATAGTAATAAATGTTGATGGTCTTTCTGTTGGAACATATGTTTACAGAATTGTAGTAATGGACCTTGCAGGAAATATTGCAGAAGACACGGTCACAGTTACTGTCAACCCTGTTATTCCAGAATTAAGTCTATTTAGCAATCTGTTGCTAGTATCTACCTTTGTGTTTGTGGCTTATGTGATTAAGCGTAAAAGAGAAAAATAAACAATTAACACCAAATTTTCTTTTTTTTTTGTAAAATCTCTCTTATTATTTTGATATTTTAAATACTTCATCGTTAGGACGTACTCTTTCTGGGACTTCAAAACCAACCTTTTGACCTTTTTTGACGTTTTTCACTTCTTCGCTTTCAATTTGCATAGATTTTACTATCATTTCAAAATCTGTATTAGCTCCTAAAAATAATAATTTGTCTCCAATGTTTATTTCTCCAAGTACATCAATAGCTGCTACACTAGGTTTCACATAAAATTTGAACACTTCTCCAACTTTTTGATTTTTCATGAAATCATTCTCCTGTAATTTTGCACATTAATAATATAAACTCACAGTCTTCTACTATACTTAATTAGCAAAGTTTTCCAGTTCAGTAACTGGATTATTTTGTGTATTTAAAAAAATACTCAGAAACCTTGTTTATTTCAGATACTTTAATACTAATTCAGCAGCATTTCTTCCGGATTGCATTGATGGTTCAACCATTGGACCTAGAAAACTCCACATACCTGAATGGTAAAGACCTTTCATAAATCTGATTTTTTGTTTCCAAAGGAGCATATCGGTCCATCCTAATCCTGAACCGTGATGGTTGAGAGTGTATCTATGATATGTTAAGGGTGTACTTATATCCATTTGAACAATGTGCTTGCTAAGATTTGGTATTCTTTCTTCCATCCGTTTTATAAGCTTTTGAGCAAATTTCTCCTTGAATTTAGTGTATTTTTCACCACGATTAAGCCTTTTTCCTGCCTTCCAGTGATTGCTATAATCAAATGTTGCTGGAGAGAGGAGATGGATCCCATGGTGTTCTGCTTTTGCTCCTTTTAGTTTAAAGGATTCATCGTGAAGTGTGTTAAATTTTGCTACAAAACTGTTTTTCTCAGGATTGTTAGGTTTACCTGCTTCTACAATGTCATTAGTGTTCAG
>JAGLXK010000664.1 GCA_023132955.1 Candidatus Heimdallarchaeota archaeon | reverse complement strand
TTATATGCAACTAATACTTTTTCTATAATATTAACAGAAAACGAGTAAAACTAAAGGGAGAGGAGAAAACCATGATTTATTGATTCATTTTTTGTTTCTTTCCAGCAAGAAATATGTACTAACAACACGAATAAGCTTTTTGTTTGTTAATTACACGCATTACAAATTACTAATTCCATATTAAAGAAAATGCTTTGCACTATTTTCCCTGTGGTTGATCTCCACATGAAAAAAAAGAAAAAGAGAAAGTTTCTCATTCCTTAACTAAAAAGGCAAATACTGGGGTAAGTACTGATGTTCCAATAAGAACATAATAGAACCATATATTTGGAAATGCTAAAGCAATAATCCATAAAATGATGTTTACTATCACTATAAGTACTGGTATGAATGCCAATATTATGAAGAGTTTCTTAGAAACTTTGTTCAATGCTAACAGCACAATTATTATTACAAATGATGCCATTCCAACAATAACGAGAATTCCCATTATTGTAAATACAGCACTTAATGTTCCTAGTAGGAAATATTTGAACTTAATAAGTTCAATCAGGAAGAATACAGCAGCTGCAAGCCACATAACTAGAGCTGACATGCCCCATATGTCTCCAAAGATTTTTTTGATTTCGAGTGTCATAGTATCTGGAAAACTAGCGCAGTTATATATAAAATTTATCTAATTAAATAAACCAAAACATAATTAAAATTACAAATGTTTGATATTGCTTTACTAGAACTGTGCAAATATAATTACAATGATTTGGAAGACTATATCTTGAAAAAGGAAACCCAAGGAACGAAGTGCCTATGAAACCAAGAATAGTTGTTGCTGTAAAAAAACAATAATGAATGGAAGAAGCAGTCAAACCGATCCCGTTGATTAGTAAGAAGACTCCAATTACAGCTGCAAATCCTGCAGTTTTGCTTCCCCTTTTATCTTAAACTAATTCATTGAAATTCGTTCTAGTTAATAACTAATCTGTGTCATAAAAAATTTATTTGATGAAAACTTTGAAATTTGATTGAATTAGAAGAAGAACTGCTAGAAGAAACAGCATTGATTTTGTGCACAATATTGAGCTCCCAAATAATAAAGAATCCAAAAAAAAGAAAAAATTAGGTAAACTAATTTTATTTCTTAATTGCTAGAAATGCGAAAACTATTACTATAATACCAGCAAACAAGTCTATCCATAAGAACCATGGGAGTAATATCCATCCAAATGGTATGAATAGCCAGAATATAAAGGATAAAATTCCTAAAACACCCATCACAATATATAGAATTTTCAAAGTTACTGCAGGTACATCTTGTACAAGTGGCCAGATAATAACCGCAAGAAATAGTGCAAATCCTACGAATCCAAAGATAGTTATGAGAGCTAATACCCAGTATGCAAATCCTGGTGCTAGATATATTCCACCTATGAGTAAAAATACACCGAGAACAAGTGAGAATACCAGTAAAAGTATACATTTAATATCTTTAAACATTTCATTAAGTTTAATAGTAATTGCTTCATTAACTCTAGTTCTTTTTAAACTTTTTTCGATTTATAACTATAAAACAACGATAAGAATATAAATAAGTAATTCTAATAAATCTGAAGTCCTTAAGACTCCTTTTATTGAATTATAA
>JAGLXK010000663.1 GCA_023132955.1 Candidatus Heimdallarchaeota archaeon | reverse complement strand
CCAGAGATTCACTTTACAAGATATTAGTGAATGTTTCAAAGAATATACTTCTGAGTTTTCAAATAGCATGAATCAAAGAAAATACTCTGAAAATTCAAGTAAAGTGATAACTGATAACAGGGAAATTGTTTCACTCTATCTATCTCATGTTTTGCTAGAGTTAATTAGAGAGCCATTATTTAAAGTTATAAAAAAAGGAAATAAAAATTAGTTTAACAAATAATCTATTCTAGATATTTGTATTTACATAACTTACTAAATCTTCAGGTATTTGATATAAATCATAAATCAATTTGTTTAGTTCCAAAAGCTTATCCACTATAATTTCTCGTAAAAATGTTAATTCCAAATTAGCATTTTGTAAATGTCTTAAGTCTTTGGAAATATTCTCCAACAATGAATTCTCCAAATGCTGCATCATTTCGCTTATCTTTTTCATATCTTTTTCAATGTTTTCTACACTTCGTGGAATCATGATCTCATCCAAAATTTCTTCAACTTTAGTTTTTGTCCAGTATTTCTTCCTTCTGTTTTCTTCAAAATACTGAAAAATAGCTAATTCAAAAAAAGAACTCAGTGTTTTATCTGTGAAACTGATTCTATAAACATTCTCATAATTTTCTTCATTATCCTCTTTTCCTAAAATGAATAATTCCAAATCCACACGGCGAACATCTATCTGAAGGAGTTTTATTTTCGATTTTTTTTCTACTATTGGGCATGTTTTCAAAAGATCTATCCCATAACCTTCTGTTTGAATCAACTTACTAGATTGAATGTATGACCTTAATGGTTTAAAGTTATTGAAACCATAATGCCTTGTTAAAGATTTAAAGCTACTAAGGACTTCATGTAGATGCATATAAAGCAAGTGAAGAGTTTTCGATAACGAAACTATTTCTTCATAAAGTATTTTCTGTTTTTCATCTGTAGTGTCAATGAAATGTATTGGGAGTTGTTGTGCATGACCTGGAACCATACTTAACATATCACTTAATTTTGTTTTGTAATAGTA
>JAGLXK010000662.1 GCA_023132955.1 Candidatus Heimdallarchaeota archaeon | reverse complement strand
TCAAACTTATGAATTAACCAGAAAAATCAAACAACTCGAAATTTATGAAGAGCTATTAGATGAAGATATTAACGATTACGCTAAAGATTTGGATGCCTTGGATGTAATTTATGGAGATCATCTACAGTATCAAGAAATAATAACTCCTTACTTCAAAGATCTAACACTTGAGACAGAAAATCGTATTCAAAAATATAGTGAAATTATTAGTGCCTTACAATTTCGCAATCAATTAACAGTTGCAACTAGTGCATCAAGTAGGGAAATAGATTATCAGCTGTTATCAGAACTTAAAGCGCTTTGGAGATATTCTGGCAAACCTGTTATTGATGAACAAAAGGATTTAGTTGGTTTTGTGGTCGGTCCTGGACAACTAAATGAGAAATTTGGTATAATTCTAAGGCAACAACAAGAGTTATCGCTCTCTATGGTCAGAAGGATTTATGATAATATCGTAATACCGATCAGTGGAGAATCTGAACTGGAAAATGAAAGAGAGAAAAAAGAATTTTTGTTAAATGAGCTACCTAAAAATATACCACAAATGCCTTTTACATATTTAATACCAGAAGCAATTATAGAATACTGTAAGATTAAGGGTTTAGTATTAACTGATGAAATAATTGAAGTAATTCTTCAACCTCAAAATTATCTATTTGTTCCCATCGAGAAGATAGAGAAAACGGCAAGAGAAATGAGAATAAAAAGTCAAGACATTATTCAAAATGGTGATGTACTTCCTTATTTCAATCCAGCAGAAAGCAACATGATTAATGATAATATTACTGAAAATAAAGATATTTCTGCAAGAAATGTTTTTGGAAAAGCAATTGGTAAAGCTCATTCTGTCATATATCATCCTATGAAAGGATACTTCCTTGTTGTAGAGAAGAAAAAAGTATCTTCTAATCTTTTTGGAATAATTTATGATTTCTTTTATGATGTTTACAACCAGCCTCTCATTTCTCGAACTAAGTTATCCCTCAGAGATAAAAAGAAAAAGATTCTAGAAGATTTTGCACAAGAATACGACAGAACTGAGGATGAAATAGATGACATTGAAATGTTGAAAAGGATTTTAATTGAGAAAAACTCAGGAATTCTCCCTGAAAAAGTAGAAAATTCTAAATTTTCGTTATATTCAATGGGCAATGTTAGACTAATCGGTAATATGATTCAGGTTTGTTACGGTGCTCCTTCATTTGAGTTAAATGAAATTTTTGATTTAGAAGGTAAAGTAGTTGAAAATGTAAAAGGTACAGAAATTGGTATTGTATATAATTTACAACTAATGGAAAAACCCTTCCTTTATTTATGGACATCAATTGATTTACTATTAATTGCATCTTTCATCAGTGATCATCCAGCTTCACTCTTTGAAAAAGATCAGAATTTCATTGATAACTTAGCTATTTCTATAGGCAAGCAACTGAGTATAGCTCCACAAGTTGCACTCAGACCTGATATTGTAATAACTTTTATGAATCTCATAGGTAAAATTGAAAATCTCACCCAAATGAAAGAAACGATGGAAAAATTCAATCCGAAAACCATAGAATTAAGCAGAATTATTTCAGTTGATAAGCGTAAAATACTGGCGGATATAAGTGATAAGGAGATTATGGAAGAAATTTACACTGACTTTGAAGTAGGAGATGCAGAAGATGAGAATAGATTTGTAACATCTCCTGATTATTACTTAAAGGAACAATGATATCAATATAATTTTATTCTATTGAGATAATATAATTCAAGACAATGAAAAACACATTTCTAGGTTTCTTTGATCAATCTTATGAATCATTAGGCAAACTTAAAGAAAAAAAAGCACTTTTTCTTTTCGGCATTCCATTCGAAAGAACAAAAGATAACAAGAAGGGGTCTAGAAAAGCTCCCAATGCTCTTAGGAAAAAATCTCTTGAGTTTAGTGCAGTTTCAACTACTTTTAACATTTATCAGAATAAAACAAATTACTATGATGTTGGAAATTTTCATCCAATTAAAGAAAAGGAAAAAATCCAAAAACTATGGGACAAGGTTTTAGATTTGAATTCTAAAATTTTAGTTTTAGGAGGAGACCATAGTATAACTTTTGACACACTTTCTATTGCACCATGGGATAATAAAACCGCTATAATTTGGTTCGATGCACATTCAGATCTAGCAGATGAATATCCTTCTGGAATCTTTCAATCTCATGGTACTGTTTTCGCTAATCTGAAAGACAAACTGGAACTGGAAAAAAATCAGATGTTGTTTATAGGTGGTCATGCATATACTCAAACCACTACAGAATATTTGAAGATTCAAGATAAGACAGAAGTACTTCATTTACCAACTCAGAAGATATTTTCAAATAAGGATGATTCGCTTAAGGTTATCTCTGAATTTGTTTCCAATTTTGACAGAATCTATGTGAGTATTGATGCAGATGCATTTGATCAAGCATATGTCCCCACACTTGCTACTATGGAACCTTTTGGATTAACTCCCCAGTTGGTTGTAGAAATGCTAGAAATTATTTTACCTAAAACCAAATACGTTGACATAGTAGAATTCAGACATTCATTCCTCAATAGAACAGCATTAAATTTTGGTGTTGGTTTGATTTTCAAAATTCTTGAATTATGGGAAAAATAACAGATAGAGAAGAAACTTTATTTTTATATATCACATATATAGGTTATGTCTCCCAAAAAAATTATTTTAACAGATAAAGCTCCAGCACCTGTAGGACCTTATTCCCAAGCAATCAAGGCTGGAAATTTCCTTTATGTAGCAGGTCAACTCCCAGCAAACCCAGCAACTGGGAAGATTTACTATGGTGATGTAAAAGTAGCTACAAAACAAGTATGTGAAAACATCAAAGCAATTGTAGAAGAAGCAGGTTACACACTTCAAGATGTTGTAAGATGTAGGGTATATCTAAAGGACATGGAACAATTCTCAAATATGAATGAAATTTTTGCTCAATATTTTGGAGAGAGCCCTCCTGCTAGAGTAGCTATTGAAGCGAAAAGGTTACCAAAGGATGTAGATGTGGAAATATCTGCAACTGCATGGAAAGAGTGATCTT
>JAGLXK010000661.1 GCA_023132955.1 Candidatus Heimdallarchaeota archaeon | reverse complement strand
TACAATTCTGTATAACTGTATCAATTCCTCCACCTACAAAGATTCCAGGTTTGATAGGATTATGACTACATAATGTATTGCTAACTGTGCAATTCATCGTTCCTTCAAGTAACACGCTTCCACCAACATTGTTATTGAAATCACAATTATCAACAACAGTAGAATCACACCCAATAAGAGCTACAGCGTAATCTGTTTGGCTAATTGTCAGATCTTTAACAACAGAGTTGTCACAAGCAGCTAAAACTAATTGACCAAAGATATTACTCGAAAAAATTGTGTCATCTGTATCATAATAGAATCCTAGTTGTTTTCCATTAACCATATTGTTTGAAACACTTAGAGTTCCATAATCTACTAATGAGGACAAGTTAAAACGAAAACCATCATTAGTAAGTGTATTATCTGCGATTAAAGTTCCTGTAGATTGAGCTATAAGAATACCTGTTCCGTCATTTGAATAGACAGTATTGTTAGCAATATTACCATCAACTGAAAATTGAATGAAAATCCCATTGAAAGTATTATCATGTAGAACATTAAATGTAATTTCAGTATTTGTATCTGAATATGTTGCAATCCCATGATAGGAATTATCGTAGCATTCGTTATCCCAGATAGAGGTGAAAGTTGAGCTTCCAACATAAATCCCAGCATAGTTGTTATTATAACAGGTATTTTCTGTTGCATTACAGTAATCACTATCGACTATCCTTAATCCATACTCGGTATTTTGGTGTAATTTATTATCTATATAATTACTGTAATCAGCGAGAGTACCATAGATACCTGTACCACCATTGATACAAGTATTATTCTTAACTAGAGCATGGGCAGAGGTATCCATATTGATCCCATATGAAGTGCTACCATCACAATAGTTGTTTGTAATATTAGCGTAATCACTACCAATGATTCGAATACCAAAAGGACTATCATCGAGAATATTGTTGTCGATTTCAACAGTGCGTTCTGCTGCAAGATATATGTAAATACCATAAATATTTGCGTCTATGAAGCAGTTACGTATGGCAAAGTTCACAGTAGTGTCTCTAATATAAATTCCATAAGTATCAGTTGTAATGATCTCTAAATTTTCAATTACATAAGGATCCATTGCAGTACCAGAACCACTTGAACTGTTTCCTACTAGGTCAGAATCGTTATCGATATACAAAGGAACACTTGTTATATAGTTGAAATGACTGAAATTCTCCTGTGGAACCTGTTGAGTCGAACTAACACTTACTATTGAGAAAGTAGTCGTTAGAAGTATAATAAGAGAAAAAACTCCTAGCATATTGTTTCTTTTTATGCTTTTAATCATCTAATCACAAGAAGGTATTAGGTAGAATGTCATATAAAACATTTACTGGAAACA
>JAGLXK010000660.1 GCA_023132955.1 Candidatus Heimdallarchaeota archaeon | reverse complement strand
ATAACAACCTCTGAGGATAAAGGAATCTATATCCATAATACGACTAAATATTTTAAAATTCAGAATTGTTTTGTAGATGCTTATAGGGGCGGTATAGTTATAGATTCTGTAAGGAAAGAAACAACTATAATAGAAGACAACATTTGTGTGGGAAATTCAGCAACAGGCATTCGAATCTTACATTCACCCGGCACGAAAATAATTAACAATACTTGCAACTATAATAGCTTTGCTGGTATTCATGTTGGGAACTCTTCTGAATCACAAATTGAAAACAATCGGTGTATTCAGGATGGTTGGTTAGGGATATTTGTAGACCTAAGTGAAGCGTGTTTGATTAATAATAACACTTGCAATTCAAATAGTATGGGAGGGATTGTTGTGGAAGAATCACCTTTATCGTACGTAGCTGATAATAGATGTTATGAAAATACTTACCATGGGGGCATAAGTTTATCTCAATCCAACAAATCAACTGTAGTAAATAACTTGTGCACAGATAATAGCCAGACTAATATAGCGCTTTATGAATCCAATGATTCTTTTGTTTCAAACAACCATTGCTCTGGTATGGGGATTGTCATAGTAAATGGGGGGAATGTAACAGTTGACAATAATATTTGTTCTGGTAATGGAATTGGGATATACTTAATCGATGCTGAGGAGTCAAAAATAACTAACAATGCTCTGTATAGAAGTGGTTTCGAATTCTATGAACTAAACAGAGAAGACTATCACTCCTACATTGTCCAAAATAATTCGGTTAATGACAAAGAATTTGGTTATTTTGTGGGTTTAGATGATCTAAAAATTACCCAACCTATTTACGGTCAGTTAATTCTTGCAGATTGTTCCAATATTCAAATATTGAACCAAAACCTATCCTATACTCATACAGGTATAACCCTACGTTATTGTATTAAAGGAACAATTCAAAACAATTTTTGCTCTGATAATTGGAATCTCGGAATCTATACTTATGGTTCCATAGGAATGGCGATCATCAATAATACGTGTAACTCAAATTTTGCAGGTATAGTTCTAGAAAGCTCTTCCAAAAATGAACTTAGTTACAATTTTTTAAGTGAAAACCTTCTATGGGGAGTAGTTCTGGATTTATACTCAAGGAATAATTCAATACATCATAATTCTTTCATAGAAAATAATCAATATTTTAACACTGCTCAAGCTAAAGACGATGGTGTAAATAATATTTGGTACGATGAAGAATCAGAAGAAGGGAATTACTGGACTGACTATTTTGTTGTAGTGGGAAGCTATTATATAGATGGATTTGCAAATGCACAAGACCTTTATCCTCTTTCTGAACCTCCAATCTATAGAAATAATAACATTTACTACTCGTTTCTTTCTTTAGTTGTACTAATCCCACTAGCTGTATTTGGTTATTTCAAATTTAGTTCGAAAAGAAAAAGCAAGATATAGCACAATTTTTGTGCTTGTAAAATCATCATCTCCAAACAATACTGATAGGATTATAAATTTAAAAGTGATTTGTTGAGTATTGAAACATTTCCAAATTAAAAGAGAATCTCTAAATAATACTTATAATCTTGAAATTTTAATATAAGGCAAACTGTAGAATGCGAGAAAAGCTATATAAGATGTATTGAACGACTATTAGGTGAGCTAATGCAAAAGTATCTGAGAATTGTTATTTCAATAGGGATTTTAATAAGTATTAGCCTTGCGATTGCTTTACCTATATATTACCTAGTTATCGAACAACCAAAGAAACCAATTACTGATAAATATGTTTATCCCAATGCTTTATGGAATGCAAGTATTCTATCAGACATGGTTGTAGAAAATGATAACATAACCCATTTCTGTTTCTCTAATGCTACATCTGATATCGGAGACGACATAGACTTGATCTATACCAGATTAAATCTCAAGGAAGACACTATAGCTTTCATTCCAAGATTTAATTCGATGGTTTTAGGTACTTTTTTTCAAATAAGAATTGGATTAGACCCACAAAAAAGACCTTTTATTTATATTTATGCAACAACTGGATATGAAAACGATCTAGGGGAGGTTTTAACAGTAATCAATAATACCTGGGAGGAACATCCAGCTCTAGAAAATGTGCCCTACAATTGTAGCGTAGGTGTGAGAAAACCTGTTTTAAACTGGCTATTTTCTGGTTCTGGAGATGCTGTGTTTGCATTCATCACGCATCAGCTTTTTCAAATAAATGGAAGTACCGTTGGTGTTCAAACACCTGTTATCTACAATGGCACAGAAAACAAGGGTATATTCATGCATACGGTGTTACCCGAAATCGTTGATGATTTTTCAGTAGCTCCTGGCGATTTCAAAGTTGTGAATTCTACTATAGCTTTGCTATGGGGGAACTATATAAATGAAAACAATATGCATCCTTATTTAGCTATTAATTGGCCAGAAAACGGTTGGGAACTTTATAAATTGGGAATAGGTAATCCTCCCCAATATTCTATAGCTATAATTCCTTCTGATAACACATTCAATGTATTTTATTATGAAAGTGGCCATGAAACTAATATCAGTCGTCTTTTTCTTACAAAAGTTTTCAACTCTACTTATTCTACTACTCAAGAAATAGTCAGCTTTTATGGTAACATGATTTTTTATGATGACTCTATTTGCGTTCTTGAAGATGGCACTTTTCGTTTTGTATATACACGAAGAACTTTCTTAAACAATAGTGATCAAATGGACATATTCTTGGGTAAATACGATGGAGAGAGTTTTGAGGAAGTTCAATTAACAAGTACATCAAAATACAATGAATTTTACGCTCACTGCGATCTAAGTGAAAACTATTTCCATTTTGCTTGGTCTAGTTTTGATAGGAGTAAAAAAACTTCTGCTACTTGGGGACCAAGTTCTATTTACTATTATCGTATTCCAATATCAGAAATAGATTTTTTTAATTTGAACAGATATAGTCTTCGTTTTACTTCTGATTTGAATTCTAAATCTCAGAAGAGATACAGCACCATTTCAATTTCTTTAATTGTACTGGTTCTCTCTACTAAGAAACTAGAAAAATATTTTTAAGTTCCATAATTCAAAAACAAAAAAGTGAATAATTCGTATTTACATATCATTATAACTCACCTTCAATTTAAAGGAACATAGCTAGCTCCATTAAATTTACATAAATCATCACAGGCTTTTCTATATTCGATAAGTTTCTTTCTTCTACTAATTTTCACCTTCTTATCTTATTGGATTCTAATTCTGTTAGAATTACCTCTCTTTCTGTATATTCTGAGGCTTTTGGATCATGTGAGGCTATCACAAGAGTTGTGTTATAGATTTGGCACATATGAGATAAATTGGTGTAAACTGTTTCTGCTGTTTCTACATCAATATTACCTGTAGGCTCATCAGCTAATATTATTGGAGGATTATTTGCTAAGGCAATAGCAATCGCAACTCGTTGTTGTTCCCCTCCACTCAAGAATTCAGGTTTTTGCTCAATGTATCTACTAATTTCTAGAAATTCTGTTAGCTCTTCAATACGTTTTTCTCTTTTTTCTAGTGGTGTTTTTGCCAATAACATTGGAAACTCTATATTTTCTTTGACAGTCAAGAACTGCGCTAAATTGTAAGACTGATAGATTAAACCTACAGTTTTACATCTGTAATCAGCCAGTTGATTTTCAGTATAATGAAGAATTTCTTGATTGTCTACAAGAATTCTTCATCATCTTAACCCTCTAATTCTCAAGTTAATACTTTAAAGTTTCCCTCCATATCGAATATTTTTGTAAGATATTTTTGTGGTGTATATATGCACTTTTTTCTATAAATATATAATGAAAAGATGCTTGTTGATTACTCTCTTATTCGTTATTATATTCCTAAATACTAAAACAGCTCAAGGATCTGTAGAGGACATAATTATTGAAAATATAGAAGTTCTAGAAGATTACAAAGAAGTTCACGTAGAACTAAAGAAATTACCAAAAATCATTGGTTTTGAAGTGACGATTAATGATTTTGAGATAACTGAAAATTGTCGAATTCGTAGGGGTCTTAGTGTATTAGTTGATACTCTTTTGGTGATTAAACTCCTAAATCAATACATTAACTCATCTAATAAGTTGTTTTTACTGTTCTATGATGAATCTACTTCAATAAATTTTACAGAATATTTCGACTTTACTCGTTCCAATCCATTTGAGATTAATTGGGCATTAACTATTGGTGTGTTTGTAGGTTTAGCCCTGTTTAATATTATTGGTTATAATAAGATGTCACGTGAAGTAACAGAAATTGAGAATAGAGTAGGAAACAGACTAGCTCACAGTTATAATGACGATAACATGTTTGTGAGGAAAATAATTTTTCTTCTCATTTCGGTTTTTATGTTTAGTTTCTTATATACTAATCCTTACTTCTATTTTCCACAGTTAATTTCTTACACTTGGTGTTTACTCTATGACATTTTCCACTATTTTTCAATAGGTTGTTTTTATATAGCTCTTGCTGGGTTTTCTTATCATGTTATTCAATTTATTTTCGGAGTGCAGAGAAAATTATCGAAAAACCCTAATGTAGAATATACAAGTTCAATCTATTACCATTATAGGAAAATAAGAGGAAAATCCAATTCTATAAGGGGAGTTTTAAACAAAGAAAAGTATCCGTCATTGTGGGTTGTAGGAAGAACAGCTTTGATAATAACAATATTCTTTACACTAAGGATAGTATTATTGTTGGTTTTAAGCACTCTCTATGAGTTTTACCCTTCTAATTTCATGTTGGTGTTAAATCCTGAAGATGTTCAGAAACACTCCTTAAATCTCTGGCTTGACATTATGCTGAAAGCTCTCATCATTCTCTCAATTATCTTGGTTTCTATTGGTAGTTATAGAGTTTTTAGTAAAATAGTGAAATCGTCAAGAAAGACAGTATATCCAACTGAACAACAAGATCTAGAAGATAAGGGGGAAGAACCAAATTATGTTAAATAATTTCTTGGTATGCTCTCTTGAAGATAGAGATGATATTATTAAACCAACAAGAGCTGTTTGCTAAACAGTATAATGGTCTTGTTGTTCTCCAATTAGTTCCATCTAATGTTCCTAATCTTATGATTGCTTCTTCACCATTAATTGTTATTTGATTCCTTTTGTTAACAAATATAACAGGGTTGTTCTTTTTTAAAGTTTCAATTTCCCATTGTACTTGTTTTGTTTTTATTTCTTGAATAATGTATAATGTTAATTTGTCCCAATTTTCTTGGAATTTTAATAGAATTACAACCAACATTCTGAGTAATTCACAGTTAGTTTGTGGATATAATAGATCTATCCCACCACCAGGTCCTAGATGAGTATTGAGTCTTTGTAGTGTATTCTTTGGAATATCTGTGGTTTCTGATAAAAATTCTATCCATACTTTTGCAATCTTAACATTCCTATCTGTATTGAAATCTGCTACTAACCTACCTTCATTAATTCCAAATGTAATAGGATTTTGAAGGAGTATGGAATCGAGTTCCAAATCCTTTAGAAGGTATTGAAAATCATAGCTTGTATATAAATTACAACCATACATCTTTTTGGGTTTGCTATCTCTTACATTACAAAATACCAAAGCTTTCTTCAAGTGTGTGGAATTTATTGCTTGAGTCCAGAAATAACCATCAGGTAATCTTATATCACGTCTGAAATTTCCAATAAGATAATCTCTTAATTCAGAATTTGAGGTTATAAGCTCTTCAATCTCTTCAATATCCATATCTTTTGTATCAGTAGAACTTCCATCAAGTAGATGTTTATACAGAAATAATCTGAATTTACGCGAGTTTTCATTTTCTTCTTTTAAATTTCCCACAAAAATACCTAAGTCTAAAATAGAAGGAACTATCCATTTTTGATGATAATGATAATTAGCTATTCCTTTATAGCTTGAATAATTCTTCAAATATCTAGATATTTTCTTCTCATTACTCTCACTTGATAAAGTTTCAAGAAAGAAAAACATTGTACCTTTATGAAAAACCTGAAAATCATCAAAAACTCTTGATTTAATCAGTGCTTTATACACAAATGATTGCATTGAATTTAATCTTTTAATTATTTCATTTGTTTGCAATAATTCCCCACTTTCATCCACAATTGATAGCTCAACTTTCTTCAGTGCTTTTCTAATTAGTTTATTCAAACTGAAATAAGCTCTTTTCTGCTCAAATGATAAAGTAGTAACACCTAAAGCAGAGCTAGAAAACTGCGGAAATTTAAACTCCTTGGTATGTAAATCATAATCAATCCTAAAGAAATCACCACTGATAGGAATTTCAATTTTTTTACCTTTTTTGTATTTGTAATTTAGATTGATTAGATTTGTGACATCAGTAGTTTTATCTTTAACAACAGTAACATATTTGTTTTTGATTTCCTTCTTGAAAGCATAGCAGGTTTTTATTAAAGATATTAGCTGATTTTGTTTAATTGCAGCTTCAAGAATTTTATTTATAAGCTGTATATCAAAATAATTATGGAATAGTTTAACAATATCCATACTTGATACTTTTCTTTGAAAATCAAAACCGATTGCAGTTGCTGACATTCTGAATCTATTAAATAGAGCGTTTCCAATACGTTGAGCCTTTTTCAAATCCACACCATCAAGAACTAGTTTTTCAACAAATTTAGTACTCATTTTTCGCAAATTAAATGCTATCAATTTGCTTGCTTCGGTTCCTTTATCGAGTCTATGGGAAGTACTTCCAATCTTGTTTGTTTTCAGTTCAAATACTCCAAAGACAAATTTTCCTTTGGAATCAACTCCTAAGAAGACATCATCAAACCCAGGGTGGCTTCCTATTCTTGTAGGAAAACCCTTAACAAGAACATCTTTTGTGATTTTGGGTAAAATAGCAGTGCGCAAGAAATCTTTTTGGCAGTGTATTTTTCTCCATGTCACCTGAAAGGGTTCTGCAAAACTACGAGACACTTTAGCATCAGATTTTTCTTCTGTGAAAATATAAGATATAGTTTCAGTATAAATCTTCTTTTCCTCATCTGTCAACTCTTCAATAAATTTCTTCTTTTCTTTAGCTAGGTTATTGAATTGATCACTTATGTATGAATCATTTAGAAGCTTACTAAGGTCTATATTTGCATCTGAATTTTTCATAATGATATTATTATTGCAATATAGCTTAAAAACACAAAAAAAACACAAAAAATCAATGAACAGAAATTAAAAGGAAAAGAGGTTAAGAAACCCTAAAGGGTTTTCTGCCTGAACAGGAAGGCTATTCTAACTCGATGCTTCGGGGTTTTGGTTGAGGGGGGTTCCAGGATCTGGTCAAGCAAGACCATACCTTTCTGGCAGACAGAAGATGTCTGGTCCTTTTTTTTCAGACAAAATAAGTGTCTGATTCCAGACCGAAGTCTGGTTCTGGGGGATTTCAGGCTTAGGAGGTCTTAACTAAGCCCAAATGGGGGTTCAAACCATCTAAAAAGGGGTTCAACCTTGTCCCTGAGCATCGGATATCTCTTCCTGTTCAGTTTGCAGTCCCTTTTTGACCTAACCATTTGGCTCCTAAATAGCCTGCCATTAACCATATAAAATTGTCCTTGAACATATTTAAACTTTTTTGTAATCTTTGTTGAGAGGTTAAAACGCGACAAAAAACCCCATTCTTTTCAGATTCAAGGTTTTAGAGAAAAAACAGCTTAACTCACCTAATGGAAGTCTTTGTCTTAGAGGTGACTTTCTCTTGTTTTGTCCATTGCTTCTTCTCTTAAGAATCTTGTGCTTTCTTCTATCCTTGTTCTGATAATATTTGAAACACTTTCAAATTCTTCTTCATCAAATTTAAAATCAAATATTTTAGCTAGATTTTGAACTAGTTTCTTTGTTGAATCGTAACTAGCTACACTTGGGTCACATTCAACCAACAGTGCAAAACTCGAATCAAACCCTTTTGTAGTACATAGTTCTAAAGTTTCAACTACTGTTCCATATACTATTCCTTCTTCTAGAAGTTGTACTCCCTTTTCCTCTAGAAATGTGAGTGTTTCTTGTTTGTTTGCTATTCCATAACATTCAATTTCTTCAAATTGGTTTTGTAAGACAGGTAATCCCCCCACTGGTACGATGTGCGAGACTCCACTTTTAATATAAAAATCAATTAACATTTCTATAAAATCTGAAACAGTATTGTAAGGAATGTTCACTTCACAAGACATTAAAGCTATTTTGTCATTTTGGAATATTCTTATCGGCTGTTCTATCAATCCCCCTTTGATTATTGCTACTGGTGGTAGCTCATCTGCATGAATTACTGCTACTTGTTCCATTTTCAATGCTTTCACTAGAAATGTAGAGAGTATTGTTCCTATTGCTCCACTCCCACTAAATGATTGTATCAAAGGTTTTCCTTCGAGATCCAGATTTTTTATTTCATTTATTCTATTCACTTATTTCACCTTTGTTTTCTTTTTCTTAATGTAATCGTAATTGCTGTAAAGATTCCAAGAGCCACAACAGAACTGATTACTCCATAACTTGATTCTTCTACTGATCCATTTGTTTCTGTTGATATGTTGAATCCAGCCAAATTTAGGAACTCAATGGCTTCAGAGATACTGTATGGATACTTCGTTACACTTTGATAATAATAATCTGTATAATAACAAGAAACTGGTGAATCAGTTATATTATACTTTCCTTCATGAAAAGCATTATTCAGAAATGTTTTATGGACTAGTGATGATAGAGCTTTACGTATTGCTAAGGCTTTTGACACCCCTGTCTCATTGGTTGGTACATAGTTATTAGTTCCTCCAAAGACATCATTCTCTAAATTGAATGCTATGAAAATTAATGAGTTTTCTACTTTATAATCAACCCTGAAGTTATCATCAGGTATTGCTATTTCCATTGCGGGATCCTTCCCAAAATCAGCTATGTCTATCTTGCTCCCCTCTTGTAATTCTAAGTTCATTGAGTAACTATTAGGAACAGTTTGAGCTTCAATGGTTTCAAAAACTAGGTTTGTAGTCTTACCAGGATCTACCCCTATTCCATGCCAACCGTCAAATCTTTCTAAGAAAGCAGTAAGATCTATATGACTCTCCGTTGCGTTGAATTTGTATTTTCCTGTTCCAAACGGATTTTCTCTATACTTAATCCATCTCGCTGATTCAACTATTTCTTCAATTGTGCTCTCAACATCCAAATAGTATTCAGGGTAACTATAAACTGACAAATCTTCGAGGGCAAAAGCATAAGATTCCCTTTCTACTGTTTCTGGAACTGAATCAATGTGAACTGCGACTGTTGTACCATTATATACTTCATAAGAATCTATCCACTTATAGAGTTGATAGTTTACGTTTGCATGTATACTGCTAATTATATCTAAAGTAAAAATAACATCATAAACTGAAAACTCTTCACTAGTAAAAATCCCATCCACATCAGGTTGCCACTGAACATTGTCTCTTACATGAAGCAATAAAGTTGTTTGATTAAGATATTCCCAACTATCTATCAACCCATATTTTGTAGGAGCTCCTTTTTCATCCAGATGAACTAATTTATCCATGATAAGAGATATAAGTAATTTCTCCCCAGCTTCCCTCATTGTTAGAGGACATAAATCAAACCATCCTCCAATACCTATTTTTAGCTCAGTAACTGATTCTTGATTGCTATGTAATCCATTAAAGGACATGTATGGTAGGCTATCAGATATTCCCCACTTACTTGTAAACCCTTCTAAGTTATCCCAATAAGCAAATGTTCTTGCTGGAGTAAAAATGGGTACCATTGGAACTACATTATCCATCAGATGTTCTTGTAATGTAAAGAAAAGATTTTTTCTTGCATAGAAATCCATTTCTTGAGTTATATTGTTGATTATATTAAGCGTAGTACCATTATCCATTGCATTTTGAAAATTGAAAACGTTTAAACTTGCACCCTCCTTAAATAAAAATTCAAAATGAGGGGCATTTTGACCCTCAATCTCAATTATTGCCATTTCATATTCTTTCGCTCCGATAACCTGATCTAAAAATGTTGAATACTCCATCTGATAATCGGTAACAAAAATGCCTACTTCTTTGATATCTTGAACGATAGATTGAGCATAATCTGTGTAAAATAATTTTTCTGTCCCTTTTGTATAATACCTAAGTGTAGAATTAAACATCTTGCTTTGTGGACCAGGACGTGGTCCAAACATCATTACAGCGAATATTGAAGTAATGACTAAAATACCAATTAATATGTAAACAATAGCTTTGTTGAACGGTTTCACAGGTTTACTCATTAACTCTACCAATATTTCTTTAGTAAAAATCTTTATTAAATTATTTCTTTGGCAACATCTTTCCAGAATAAAACTTCTTTCTACCAACTCTCATTGCATTTAATATAACCAATAATGAAGCTCCCATATCTCCAATTAGCACAGCTAGCCAAAGTAAATTCGCTCCTAGAAATGTCCCAAGGGCAATTGGTGTTGCATTAATTAAAACAAGTACAAAAAATGAGAATTTGATAAACAAGGATAAGTAGATATTAATTTGAATAGTTCTTTTAGTTTCTTTACTTAGTTTGAATAGATAAGGTAGACTGAACAAATTATCTGAGGAAAGCACAACATCAGCTGTTTCTATGGCAATTGCTGTTCCTGCTGCCCCCATTGCAATACCAACATCTGAAAGAGCTAAAGCGGGTGAATCATTTATTCCATCACCAACCATAACCACTGTTTGATTTTTTTCTTTGAGATTTTTGATAAACTGCATTTTATGTTCTGGCAACAGTTCTGCTTCATAATTAATATCTAATTCTTCAGCAATTTTTGATGCTACTTCTTCATTATCACCAGTGAGCATTACAATATCTTTTACTCCAAGTTTCTTTAGTGAATTGACAGCTTCTTTGGTTTCACTTCGCAACTCATCAGACATGTGAATATGAGCTAAGATTGTTTTATCGTCTAAAACATAACTAACAATACTCTCAGTTTCTTCACAGTGTAAATCACAAGATTCTAAACCTATGATTCTATCAACAAGCGATTCATTTCCTAGATAGTAAGTTACTTTCTTTCTTGTTCCTTTGATTCCCATCCCAGGCATTATTTCAACATCTTTGTATCCAAACAATCTTGAATTGTTTTCTCTTCCCAGATTGATTATTGCTTCTGCAATTTTATGTTCTGAATGATATTCTAAACCATATGCTATTTCTATAATTTCCTTCTCAGAATAACCTTCTAAAGCTTCAACTTTGTAAGCTTTTAGTTTTCCAGTTGATAAGGTCCCAGTTTTATCCAATGCTAGGGTGTCTAAGTCAGATATAGCTTCAAGATATTTACCTCCCTTTATTAAAACACCTCTTTTTGAAGCTCTAGTTATTGCGGTCACTACAGTTATTGGTGTCGATAGCACTAAAGCACAAGGACATGAGATTACCAGAATTACTAAACTCTGATAGAGCCCTTCTTTAAGAACTGAAGGATCAATTGGGATATTCAAAAAAATCCCAGAAATTAGAAACACTGATAATGCAATTCCCACCATAATTGGTGTATAATATTTTGCAAACCTTTGGATAAATTGTTCTCTTTTTGATTTCTGTTGCTCTGCTTCTTCTATCAGCTGCCTGATTCTAGCCACTGTACTTTCTTCAGGCATCCGTGTTACTCGAATAATAATATAACCATCAATGTTGACAGACCCTGAAAATACTTTGTCTCCAACATCTTTATTGACTGGGATAGATTCTCCAGTTATTGGACTCTGGTCAACATTTGTTCTTCCCCAGTCTATTTTTCCATCTATTGGAATTCTTGCTCCTGGTTTAACACTTACTCTATCACCAACAACTAAATCACCTAGAGGAACTTCTTCGTGTTTTTTTCCTTTAATTAATCTAGTTGCTGTTGGTGGTGTTAAATCCATTAACTCTCTTATTGATTGTCTAGCTTTGTCCATTGAAAATGCTTCTAACAATTCCGCTATTGAAAAGAGAACAACAATTTCTGCTGCTTCTTCCCACTCACCTATTATCATTGCCCCAATTATAGCAAGAACCATCAGAATGTCTATGTCAATTGTTTTGGTTCTAATTGAGCCAAAAGCTTTCAGATAAACAGGAATTCCACCAATTACTATAGTAGGAACATAAAAAAACAAGTTATAATTAAGAGGTAGAAATTGACTTGTGCTTAAAGCAATAATAAGGAAAACTAGTCCAAAAATAGCGAGAAGAAGGTTTTTGTTGTGTCTAATATTAAAGAATGATTTATGCTCGTAAGTGCTATCAAACTTATATCCTGATTGTTTGATATTCTTTATAAGTTCTTTTTCACTAATCTGTTCCTTATCATATTCTACGATAAGCTTAGTAGACACGAGGTTTAATTGTACATTATTTACACCAACTGCGTTTTGCAAATGCCTAGTAACTTTAGCAACGCAATTAGCACAATCTAAACCTGAGACAATACCTCGTAATTCTACCATTCTTTTCAACTTGATTTTCCTTCTGGAATTATTAAGACTTATTATAAGCCAAAAACTAACCAAATGCAATAGAAGGAATAAAGAAAAAAAGAATAACTAAAGCTTATCTAATTTTTGAAGTTTCATAATTTCAGGCATTGTAGCTTTAATTTTTAGTAACTTTCGCTGATAAGCTTTAAATCCAGAAAGTTGCCCAGTATTCATTTCAACAAAAGTATCAGTGCTCATTGAATACATAATATCCGGATTTTCTAGTTTCTCTTTCACTATAGGTTTAGGTTCTCCTTTCACCAACTCAATTACATAATACTCATCGATATCTGTAAAGTGATATTGGAGTTTCTTAGACCATGTTTTGAAAAATTTAGCTACTTTTTGATTAGTATATTTAGCTTTTTGTGCTTCAAGAATCTCCATTACTTCGTCCATTTCAGCCATAATTCTCACCCATAACTAAATCGAACTCCAGTTCCACCTTTAGGTTCGCTGAAGTCAACAGCTTCATATTCGCAGACATTCCAACAAGCACCACACTCTACACATTGTTTGAGATTTACTGGTCGATAGATTGCACCATCTGGTTGCCAAACATCTCTTGTACAGAATTTTGCACATTCTCCACAGCCTACACAATTGTCTTCAATTACCTTAATGAACTCTCCAGTTTCTCCTGGATAATATTCTACTTTCATCTCAACTTTCATTTGCTCTTCCTCTCATTGTATAATCTCTCAAAATCCGGATCAACTACAGCATAGGGTTGGATTAATTCTAGGAAATCATATGCTTCTTGGATTAATTCAAAATTCTCCTCTTCAACACCTTTTAACCATTTAGAGTGTATTGCATTAGAGATGAATCCTCCTCCCATAATCACTTGCTGCATCATCTGGGTAACTTCTTCATCTGTTTTACTGAGAATGGATTCTTTGTTAACAGCTGCAATATGTCTAAATGCTTGCATAAAGAAATTCTCGCCTATCAGTTCTTCATATCGTTCAGAGAGTTTTGTTTCTGAATAGTCTCCAGCTTCTATTGCTTCAGCTGCTGCTTTAGCTGCATAAATCCCTGTAAAGAATGCTTCAGGCATTCCTTCTCCTAGGAATGGAATTACAAAACCTCCTGCCTCTCCAGTCAAAATCAATCCATTTCTTACTCTTCTTTCAATTGCTTCATCGTACTCTAAGTGCAATCCCCATGAAGCAATTTCTCCTCCTTCAAGTTTCTTCTTGACTACTGGAAGATTCAAGAAATTCTCCATATATTGATTTACATTTGGAAATTCATCATTAATCAGATTTTCATCCATATATCCTCCAGTGCCAAGTGTAACTGTATCTTTCTTTGGAAAGATCCATGGCCATGTTTTATATTGAATTCCTGGAGATAGATAGTATTCGATGCAATCACCAAATCTCTCATTAATCACTTCTTCTCCCAATTTAACAGCAACAGTAACATAGAGAATCATGTTCTGACCTTTTCGTTTAGGAATTAAACCTGCTTTACGACCAACAATTGAATTGACACCAGCTGCATCAATGATTACTTTACCATAGAATTTTTCTCCAGAGTCTGTTACAACTCCTTTAATGTAATCATCTTCTTCAATAATATCGATAACAGTTGTGGATAATTTAACTTCAGCTCCAGCTTTTCTGGCTTCTTTTGTATGCCAAGGATCAAGATGATCTCTTCTTACTGAAAGAAGAAGAATTCCTTTTGATGGTATTTCATGAAAAACTGTTGTTCTATCACTATTGATGTGATAAGTTCTCATTTCTTTAATCGTTCTTTCTACGGGACATTCCACGATGTAGTTTAGATCTGGTTCAAGAAGAGCAGCACCGTTTAGACAAGTTCCTGAAACATTTTTATCGCCTGGAACTTGCGATTTCTCAAGTATTAGAACCTTCAAACCAAGTTCTGCAGCTTTCTTTGCTGCTGCTGGTCCAGCACAGCCAGCTCCAACTACAATAACGTCATATTCATTATCGTTCATTCTTTTTTTTCCTCCTTGAAGATGAACCTCAAAGTTTTTGCTCATTTCGGTGGTTTTACAATATTTGGGCACTGAAAACGTTTTTCTTAAATCTTTATCCACACTATCCAACACATATTCGAAAATACATTTACACTTTTTTGGAAACAGAAAAGAACCATAGATAAACAGAAAGATAAAAATAACAAGGATGAAGAGAAATCCTATGGATATTCATGAATTTAAACAGCTTCTTATTGATGAAGCTAAAGAAAAGGAAGCTTATGTAATTGAAAAACGAAGACATTTTCACATGTATCCAGAAATAGGATATGAAGAAGAAAAAACTTCTGCTCTTATTGAGCAGGAACTGGTGAAGATAGGGTACGATATTCAAAAAACGGCCAAAACGGGTATAATAGCTACATTTGATTCAGGAAAAGAGGGAAGGGTTATTGCATTAAGAGCTGATATTGATGCACTTAATGTAACAGAGGATAACGATAAACCTTATTGTAGCAAAATTCCTGGAAAGATGCATGCATGTGGTCACGATGCCCACACTGCCATGTTACTTGGAGCAGCTCATATTATCTACAAACATAGAGACAAACTAACTGGTAAAATTAAATTGATTTTCCAGCCCGCAGAGGAAGGAGGTGGAGGAGCAAAAAAAATAGTTGATGAAGGACATATTGCAGATATAGATCAGATATTTGGTATTCATGTATGGAGAGAAGAACAAAGTGGCATCATAGCTACCAGAAAAGGACCATTCCTCGCCTCTTCTGATCAATTCATAATTGAGATAAAGGGAAAAGGCGGTCATGCAGCATCTCCTCATCAAACCTTTGATCCAACGGCAGTACTTGTTGATATCTATAATGCAATACAAAAGATAGTTAGTCGAGAGATTGATCCTCTGGAAAAAGCCGTTATTTCAATACCAATGTTAGAAGGTAGCGATGCTCACAATATTATTCCCTCTTCCGCAAAATTAGAAGGAACCTTCCGAACTTTTAGTAATGATGTAAGAGAACACATATTGAAAAGAATACGAGAAATAGTTGAAGGTTATAGTCAGGCTTGGAGATGTGAAGGAACTGTAGAATTTGAAATAGGTGGAATTTATTATCCACCAACAATCAATAATGACGAAAGTGTTGATGATGTTATTGAGATTCTAAGACAACTTGATGAAGTTCAGGAAGTTGAGCTAACTATGGGCGGAGAAGATTTTGCTTTCTATCTTAATGAAACTAAAGGTGCCTTCATCGCTCTTGGTTTGTATAATGAAGAGAAAGGAATAATTCATCCTCACCACCATCCTAAATTCGATGTCGATGAAGATATTTTGTGGAAAGGAACAGCTATCTATTCCATGTTGGCCTTCTATAACCTATTTAAATCGTGAGAAGAGTAAGGTAGGACACATTAAGTCTTACACTTTTTCATCTTTCTCCAAAAATCACAATTTTGGTTCTTTCAAGCGCTGGCAAACTATCTAGAATGATAATTTTCTCATAAAACGCATAAAACCTTGCCACAAGGTTATCCTAGCTATACTTAGACTACCTTTTTCACAAAGTCATCTCTAACATAAGGTGTATTATGAGAAGGTGGCAACTTCTGTTTTTCTCGAAACTAACAGTTACGGAACTTTAAAGAGCAAGATATATATATTCCCCAGTACTAGATTCTAATAAGTAAAAGATGGGGATATAATTGAGCAAAGAGGTCACAACGGGTAAGATAAGAGATTTAATTGAGAAGTATAGTCAAAAACCAAGTCAAGATAATGCTATGAAACTTGGTAGGGCTATAGCTACTGATAATTCACCTATAGAAGTCAAGAAATGGCGTTTTAGAATGGCATTGGATGTTGTTACCCCAGATATGTCAGTCTATTCTACACTCAAGGCATGGTCGTCTATTACAATGTTAGAAGATAACTTGCCCTCAAGTATGAAAATAACAACTGTCAAGGAAATGTTAAAAAATCCAGATCTTCAAACAGACGTTTTGGATGAAATCCTGCTGAACATATTTAGTAGAAAAGAAATTCCCCGAGATTTGTTGAATTACTTAGCACCAGAGTTTAAAAAAGCTTCAAGAATTTCAGAAGAACTAAAATCATATGTAAATAGTAGAAAAACTGCTTGAATTGATATTTCAAGCTTTTTTAATTGAATAAATTTCAAAGAATGTCCTTGCAGTATTTTTAATCATCCCATGGCTGATTCCATATTGTAAGAATTGATAATTTTGTATTTCTAACGCCAAAATATTTTCAAACTTCTTTAAATTCAGCTCTTCAGAAAATTTAACTGTTGCTTGTTCAAAACATATTTGAATTTCTTCATCAGTTAAAGCATCTAATCTCCAAAGGATTAAACATCTTGAGAGATAGAGACTAAGTTCATCAATATTTCTTAACTTCTGATTTTCATTTTGAGAAAATAGATAAAATAATGTTGCACCTATTCGAAACATTTCGTTAATATTTTGTGGTAATTTTGTTTGTTGATCTATAATTTCAAAAAGCTCTTTGAATGAATTAATTCTTTTAATAGATTCATCTTGTAGGGTTACGTCCTGTTCCAAGCATTCTAATCTAAAATCACATAGCATTTGATGAAATTCAGTAATCTCATTAGTAACATAGTCAGGTATTTCTTTCCCTAAAGGATATTCACGAGCAAGGTAAAACAGTTTATGGAGAACTCCACTGATATAATTTAGTAAATTTGAACTGGAGTTAGTATTTTGGGACCATATCTCTGTAAGGAACTCTATTAATATACTATATTGCGTATGAACATTGATATTTTCTACTAAGAGATCAGTAAGAAATTCTGCAGATATTTGACTAAGATTTTCTCTTATTAACAGTAAGGATTTTGATGAAAAACCGTTCTCATAAACTTGGTCGTAAATTACATCTTCTATATCTATCATATGTACTAACAAGCGATAGTCTTTTTTTTATTATTGTGGTTGGACAAATATTGAATGTTCTATATAAAATAGAATTTCACCAAAATGCTTTTGTAGTTACTTTAAATTTCTACACATGGCTTTCTCTATCTTCATTCCTACGATAGAGATAGGACCTCCTTATGTTGGACCTATGGCGGGGCTTCGTAGGTATGCATATTCATTAGTACACTCATTAGCAAACCAAGGGATAGAAATCTATGTTGCAACCACAACAAAACTGTCCTCAAATGATGAATTATTGAATAGAGAAAACATCCATTTTTATTATCTTCCAGAACAAATTTCTGCAAGAGGTGCCTATAGCACCTTAACACATTTCTATGCTAAAAATCACCGAAGTTTCTCTAAGCAAGCATTTGATGTATATACTGAACTGAAATCAGAAGTGGATATATATCTGATACATGCAACTGAAGTAGCAGCATTTTATTTTGCTAAAGCTAAGAAAAGGAATCAAATAGACATCCCTTTAGTTGTTTCTGTTCATGGAGCAGTTACAATTGGGAATTTCAAATCAAGAATGTGGGTAAAACGCCCATATTCTAGACTTCTTAGACGAATTGTGAAATACTGTGATAATATAGTAACAACATCAGCTTCTTTATTAGAAAAAATTAAAAGGTTATCAAAAAGTATGAAAGAGAAAGTAATCATCATTCCCCACTCACTAAATTGCAAAACTTTCTCACAAATTCCAAAACTGGAGGATTTGGAATCCTTTAGAGACAAATATGATTTGGATCAAGGAAAATCCATTGTTTTAATGCAGGGTCCGTATATCAACAGAAAATCCCAACATGAAGTGGTTCAATATTTCCCTGAGATACTTAAAAGAAACGCAAAAATTGCTTTTCTGGTCGTTGGAGATGGTCCCCTTCTATCAAAGATAAAAGAAGATGTAGTAAATCTTGGGATTGAAGATTCAGTTATAATAACAGGATACATTGATGATAAAGAGCTCCTATTAGCGTTTCATATAGGTGACGTTCTTCTTTATCCTGCTGAAGAAGGTAGTTTTGGTACTCCACTTATTGAAGCAATGGCTTCTGGCTTGCCTGTGATAGCGGTTGATAAACCTCCAATGAATGAGATGATACCCCCTAATTGTGATTGGTTATATCCTGCAAATGATGAAGTTGCACTAGTTGACAAGGTATTGGGTATAATTAAGAATAAAGAGAAAATCCAGGAAGTTGCTTTCAAATCACAAAAACACGCTCTTAAAAATTTTGATTATCCTGTAGTAGGAAAAAAACTACTTAAAGCATATACTAAAATCATTAAGGAATCAAAATGATTTGGATTCAAAATTGGCTAAGATATTTTTTCTCTCATTTAATTAAAATATACTTAAATACTGGGAGAGTGACAGTTAATATAATATAGTGGTGTTTTAAATTGTCCAAAAAATATTTCTGCCCAAATTGTGGCTCATCTACTGCTACAGCAGATAAGTTTTGTTTAAATTGCGGAAAAAAATTAGTAGAGGATTCAGCTCCATCTCCGAAAGCTCAAAAACCTCAATATGAGACACCTGCTCAACAAGCTCCATATGTTCCACCTCAACCTTATGCACCAACACAACCATATGCTCCTGCTCAACCAATGCCAGTATCTGGTGGTGGTATTCCTAAGCATGCATACGCTCAGTTAAGAGCTAGTTATGGTGATAGGTTTGTAGCTTATATTATTGATAATTGTATTTCTTCTTTCTGTCCACCTCTAGGGTGTTTCAGAGACATTATTCCTGAAACCGGTAAAGGTTTTGGAAAAGGGATGATGAAACTAATGGTGGTTGATTATGATACAGGTTTACCAATTACAGCAGGGCAAGCATGTGTTCGAACATTATGTTTTATTAGTATAATAGATGTTTTTGTTCCTTTATGTAATGATGAAGGTAGAAGAATAGGAGATTTCGTAGCTAATACAATAGTGCTAGAAGATAGAAGCTAACTTGTTGCATATCTAATATATTGATGATGGAAAAATGGTTGACTATTTAGCTGAAGAACTTCAAAAAATGTTTAAAGATCATAATTACACCAGTATTATCAAGTTAGCTCATAGAGAATTAAATCAAAAAATGAGTAACATAGATAAAAAAAACTATTACTTTGTTTTAGCAAAGGCATATTATTTCTTAGGTGAAAATAAGCAAGCTTTTGAGAATATTAAAGAAGTGATGGAAATACTAGAATTACATCAACTTCCTAAGAAAGAGGTATTTGATGCAAAAATAGAATATGCCAAGATTCTAAGACGCATAGGTGAAAAAAAACAAGCTATGGAGATTTATTCCGAATTACTTGAACTTCATGAGTCTTCACTCAACGATGATACTAGAGCTGCAATATACCATAATTTAGCTAATCTCCACATGGAACAGGGAAATTTCGAGGAGAGTAAGAAACTCTTTCAGATGGCATTATCTATAGATCAAATTTACATGAATGAAGAAGGTCAAGCACACACATATTCTAGTTTGGGGGGGTTGCATTTCTATCTTGGTGAGTATGATGAAGCTATTAATTATTATTTCAAAAGTCTAAATTTGAGAAAACAAACTAAAGATATACTAGGAGAAGCTACAGTTTCTCTAAATCTTGGCTCTATATATGCAAATCAACTTAACGAGGAACTTGCCAACGAATTTCTGATTAAAGCTGAAGAAGTGTTCAAGGAAATTAATCATGAGAAAGGATTCCACAGCGTACTCAATACCAAAGCAAGATTGTATTATAGTCTTAAGAATTTTGATCAAGTGATAACTAATCTTGAATATTTAGAAAACAAGGAAGCAGTTGAGATTACCAGAGCTCATATTCCCCTTATAGATATCTTTGCTGAAGCGCTGTTAAAAGAAAAACAAGTTATCAAAGCAAGGAACGTAATTAAGCTGGGAATTGATAGTATTCATCGTCTGACACAAGGGAAATTTGTTGAGATGTTACCAGATTATGGAAAATTAAAACAGATGCTGAGTCAGGTAGCAGTTATTCAGAATAAACTAGATGAAGCATTAGAGATACTGAATGAGCTTGAAGAAATAGGAGCAGAAATTAAAGACAAGCGGAGTCTTATCGCAATTTACCATTCTAAAGCGCAAATATATCTTAAGTTAGGGAAGTATGAACAAGCTACAGTATTTGCAGAACAAGGAAGGGATTTAGCAGTTAAATACAAAGATTCTGCTATAGCAGAAATATTGGATATGCTTTTTGAGATATACTTTTTACAAGGAGATTTTCGTAAATGTATTAAAGTTTTGAAGAACATATTCAGATATGTTCAAGTAAAGAATAAGCAGAGATACTCACTTATTCTTAGAACTTTCTATTTATTAGAAAATGTTAAGTTAAAAAACATAAAGGATGAATTTACTGTTTTATTGAAGTTTTCAGAAATTGAGCGTTCTCTGTATATTCTACAAGAGACATTACACAACATTCTAAATTTTTCTTCGACTGAAAAAAAAGTAGAAATATTAAAGCAAATGAGTGTCAGAATAAAAAAAGATACAGAAGAAATCAATTCAGAAAATGAAGATGAACCTCCTTTAGAAGAGGTACTTAAAGTCTTATCTTTGGATAATAAGAAATTAAGTGAGCTGTCTTTAGTAGACCTGCTTACCTTGCTAGATTCAATTTTTTTCAGTATTAAACACAAATATATCTCAAAAAAATATCTTCAGAAAATTGATTGGACGGAAAAACTTCCATTAGATTTTCAGTTAATAATTAAACAAAAGCAATTAATTCTTATAGAATTATTAAAAAAGCATTTTAATCCCATTAACGTAACATTTGGTAATCAACTCCTAGAACAAAAGTTTAATCAGATGTTTACAAGAATGAGTGTTAAAATAACAGAATTTCAAGACAAGATTAGCGAAGAGAACTTGTTAATACTACTATATTTGATAAGTAGTATTGCCATAAATACATTATATGTGATATATTTAAGTGATAAAGATGAAGCAGAAAGAAAAGATGTCTAGACGAGAAAAGTGGATGCTTTCCCCATATAGATTAGCTCATCATCCATTGTGTAAGAATTTCGATGATCACATGTATATAATAAGGGGTCACAAAGTATGTAGAGGATGTATTAATCTCTATGGCGGGATGATTGCTGGTTTGATTCTAGCACCTATAATGGTTTTTGTTCTTAAAGTAACATTCTGGATGGCTTTTGTTGCCACAGTGTCTTTATTCATTTTTACCCCCATTAGTGCGTTTCTTGAACCTCCTCGTTTAATTAAAGACATATGTCGTTTCCTTCTTGGAATTGCTATGATTTCAGCAGGTTTATCGATCATTCTTTCTATAGTTACCCTTGCTCAGGCAATGAATTGGTGGGCGTTTGCAGTCATTCTCATAACTCTCTTTCTCTACTTTACAAGCAGAGCTTATTTTACTGGATTTAGAAATAGGAAGAATGAACAAGTTTGTAGAAACTGCGATCAGTTTTATCATCCCAGATGTGATGGAATGGTTGATGCTGTTGATAGAGCAAAAGCAGTAGAGAGCTTTAATAAAGGAGATGCATTTAGCGAGCAGTAGATTTTTAATGACTTGCTATCTCTGAAGTAATTGAGAATTAAAAGAGGAAATAAATTGGATTTCTCATTACCTACTAAAATAGCAATTTCTGACATCATTGGTTTAGCAGCACTTTTTGTCTTTGTTCTCCTTTCACTTTTCATCGCTGAAATTCTAAGAAGAAAAGATAAAGTATCAGGAAGCACCTCAAGGAAAATTGTTCATCTATCTGTAGGGAATGTAGTTCTCTTATTTCCTTTTGTTTTTACCAATATATGGTTTGCAATGATAGGACCGGTTTTCTTTATTCCCTTCACTTATTTTACAGGTCCTGGCTCCCCGATTAAGAAATTCCGATTAAAAGGTGTAAGCGAAGGACATACTTATGGTACAGTTTTTTATGCAATTTCTTTAACTACTCTGGTTGTTTTATTCTTCAGTCCAGATAAAACCAATCCAACAAATATCATTCTTTTTGGAGCATTCATGCCTTTAGTTTGGGGGGATGGGATAAGTGCTGTAATGGGCTCTAAGTTTGGGAATGACAAAGCATACAATATTTGGGGAGGGACAAAAACATTACTAGGAAGTTGGTCTGCTGCATTTGCAACCTTTGGAGCAGTTACAATCAGTTGTTTGATCCTATCTCAAACGGTTGTATTATCTGTTTATCTTGGATTGTTGACTGGTTTTATTACAGCTTTTGTTGAAGCATTAACTCCTAAAGGATTTGATAATATTGCAGTTCCAGCCGCAAATGCAATTGTATTGTTTATTCTGTATAAAACTTCGTTTTCCTTTGTTTCATCACTATCAAATAATGCCATAATAGCGGGAGCAGCTGTTGGTTTGTTATTAGCTGTTTCTGGAATCATTCTTAAGGCATTAACCTGGGATGGAGCATTAGCTGGTTTATACTTTGGTTTAGTAATTCTTGGTCTTGGTTCGTGGACATGGGGAGTTATGTATATCACATTTTTTGTTCTTGGAAGTTTAACTACTTTTCTTGGAAAAAACAAGAAGAAATCCATAAGTCAAGAATTTGAGAAGGGTGATACTCGAAGAGATAGCGTTCAAGCAATGGTCAATAGCGTTATACCTGCATTTTTAGCTTTCTTAGTGATACTTTTTAGAGACCCTATTATCACTGTTATTGCTGGAGGGGCAATTGCTGTTAGTTTAGCTGATACTCTTGGAACAGAAATTGGTGCTTTATCTAAATTCAAACCAAGGTCATCTATCAAACCATGGATTAAAGCTGAACAGGGATCACCTGGCGCTGTATCAATACTAGGTCTTTTAGCTTCAGTCTTAGGAGCAGTAATTATTGCATTCTCAGGATTTGGAGTTAGCTTCATTGATAATTTTACTGTATTCCCTACTTCAATGTGGGCGTTCATCATTCCCGTAATAGTGGGTGGTTTAATAGGTTCATATTTTGATAGTATTTTTGCTTGTACCATTCAGAAACTAAACAGATGTACTATATGTGAAAAAATTACAGAGAAAAAAGTACATTGTGAAGTGGAGACAGAATATTATTCTGGTGTTAAATGGCTAAGAAATGATTTTGTTAATCTTTTTAGTATTATTATGGGAGCTATTGTTTCTCTCTTGTTATATTTCATATGGATGTTTTAATCACTTATCTGATAAACAATCGATTGCAGGTAAAAGGGCACCTCGCATAACATCAAGGCTTGCACCCCCACCGGTAGAAATGAATGACATATTGTCTTGATAATCAAATTTCTCAATTGCTGCAGCACTATCTCCCCCACCAATAATCGTAACAATATCGCTTTCAGCTAAATATCTAGCTATTTCTTTTGTTCCATTTTCAAATTCTTTCTGTTCAAAAACACCCATAGGTCCATTCCATACAACTTGTTTTGATTCTGCTAAGATGCGATTAAAAATTTTGATGGTTTCAGGACCAATATCTACGCCTATATCATTTTCTCCAATTTCAGTTACCGGAACAATTTTTATTTTCTTTGGATTTTCAATTTCATCGCATACTAGCACATCTTTTGGGATGAAAATTCTAGTTCCATGAGTTTCATCTCTGAGATAATCTCTGATCTCTTCAAGTTTAGATAAATCCTTGACAGATTTCCCAATTTGATATCCTTTAGCTAGAAGGAATGTATAAGCCATACCGCCCCCAATCAAGATATTATCTGCTAAACCAATTAGATTCTTTATCACTCCAAGTTTGTCTTTAACTTTTTTTCCTCCTAAAATTACTGTAAATGGTCTTTGAGGTTTTTCTATACTGGATGACAAGAATTTTAACTCTTTTTCTACAAGAAAACCATATCCCTTCTCTTTGAAAAATGAACAAACCCCATAAGTCGAAGCTTGTTTTCTATGAGCAGTAGCAAAAGCATCGTCTACATAGACATCAGCTAGTTTAGCCAATTTTGCTGCAAATTCTGGATCATTATCTTTTTCTTCTTTGTGGAATCTCGGATTTTCCAGAAGAAGTATTTCTTCGTTCTTCAACTTGGAAGCTTTGCTTTCCACTTCTTTCCCAATACAGTCATCTACTTTGTAGACATTGGTTTCTGGAAAGAACTCCTTCAATTTCTTATGAATGGGGTCCATTCTAAGAGATTCTACAACTTTTCCATCAGGTCTTCCTAGATGTGAAATCAGAATTATTCTGCACTTCTCTTTTAGCAAATAGTTAAGAGTTGGTAAAGTATTTGCTATTCTTCTTGTATCTGTAATTTCCCCATTCTTATCAATTGGAACATTGTAATCGACTCTTACTAACACTTGCTTATTGAAAACATCTAAATCTGTGATAAATTTTTTCTCTCTAAATTTGAGAATATTTGACAAATCTCTCTCTTTATAATCAACTTTTTTTGTTGGGTTATTTATCAACATGAATTACTTCACCTATACATAATTCTAATGTTCCATAAGTACTAATAGACGAGTAAAAAAATGAATAATAAAAAGATTGCTCACTATCTTCTAAACAAATTTCTTGAGTCTTACCTATAGCAAAAAATAGAAACTAGTAAGTATACTATCATATGATGAACCCAAAAACAGATGCCCTAAGAGAAGTAAAAATATCAAAGGCAAAAAAAGAGGATGTCAAAGACATTGTAAATATCTGGGTTGAGACTATAGATTGGCATTCACAAATCGATGAGGATTTTACCTTAGATAAAGATGGAAAAATAAACTTCAGTTTTATGGTCTCAAAAGCATTACATGAGCCAACGCAAATAGTTTATGTGGCTAAAGTAGAAGAAGAAATAATTGGGTTCTTGTTTGGTTATACAAAGAAACATTCAGGTTTCTTCAAGAAACGAGTAATAGCTCATATCTCAGACATAGCAGTATTTGAAAGTTTTAGACGACAAGGAATAGGTACGAAACTGATGGCAAAATTCGAGAAGGATTTTGCTAGAGAGAATCAAGCTGATGAATTAACGTTGTATGTGCATCTTCTGAATGAAGGTGGTGCGGAATTTTACGAGAATTTGGGTTATTCTGTTAAATTACTATCAATGAGAAAGAAACTAGAGTATTAAAGAATAATTACGCCTAGAGCTAAGTGATTTGTTGGAACAAATTCACCATCCTGTTTTTGAAACCCCATTCCTATTCCAATTGGAGAAATAGCAACTTCAACTGATCCATTGGAAACCGACATCACAACCTCTATTTTTGTTTTGGGAAAAACTGTCTCATCCAATTCGTATGAGTATTCTCTTGCTCTTTCTGGTGAAAAACTAGTTTCATAGATTGATTCAGAATCAATCACCAAACTTAGTTTAACAACAGGTTTTTTTGAGATTCCTTCTAGATTTACACAAATTCCCTTAATTCCAGTTTTAAAAAGTATAGCTGAAAATAGCTGCTTGATTTCGTTAACTCCTTCTCCAATGATTTTGCTATTTGGTAGAGCTTCAGAAGGTGTGTAACCCCATATGATAACCATGTTTCTCACTCTTTTATTACAATTATCATTTAAGAAATTGATATTTAACAATTTAGATGAAAAATTATTTCCTCAAAAATATCTTCCCATAGGGATTTACTTTAAACTAAAAGAAAAAGAAAAAAGAAAAGAAGTGGATTATTTCTTTCTGCGGGAAATAGCGTAAATTACACCAATTGCAGCTAATGGAATTAGAGCAAATGCATTGGTTTTGGTTGGTTCTTCTGGTTCAACTACGAAGTAGTTGAGGATGTTATTAACTAACATTTGACCATAGTGAGTACCATTATTGTATACGCCATTTTCGGTGTTTTGTCCATACATAAACTTGTAGTTTGTATAGATAGCTTCACTTGTAGCGATTATGTGACTTCCAACATCAGTCATGTTTTCATGTACAACAGCTGGGTAGAGTCCTCCAGTTGTTCCAGCATATATGTCTAAAACGCCCTCGCTAGTATCTGAATCAATAGCAGTTGCGTTTTCACTGTAAGTCATAATCACATTAACTTTTAGTGGAAAGACTGATTTTCCTAATCTTAGATCTCTGTAATCAAATCCATTCCATGCCATAATTGCAGTTGGACCATGTGCGATTATACCAGCAGTCATACCAGTTGTAAGTTCGACAGCTAAATCATCATATAATGCATTTCCATAACCAATTTGATTTGGAGCAGTACGATAGGCTGACCCATCGTGGTATACTGAATCTTCAATTGAAACACCAGCCATTCTGACTATAGCACCTAAGGTTCCAAGAACTTGATTTATTGACCATGGATTGTAGTAACCACCAAAATCAGAGTCTCCAGCTACCCAGAGTAATTTATCTCCTAATTCAAACCAAGTTTTAATATCTGCTCGTTCAGCAGCTGTATAATTGTCGTCTGATTGTGTTAGGAATAAAGCGGCTACATTATCGGGTATTCCCCAAGTTTCATTAATGTAGATAACTGTGTTACCTGCAGCTGTTAAATTACCTATTATGGGAGCTAAGTCTGCTTCTGTTGTGTGATAACCTCCATGAGAGATATCAAATGCGATTGTTACACCAGTGAAATCAAGTGTAGTAGTATATGCATTTGTTGTTGTCATGCCGGTAATCATTCCCACAATTAGAATTAAACTGAAAATATATTTTCTTTTCATTTATTTCACCGTGCACAGTTGTGCACTTAATACAGAAATATTCTCCTAATTAAACTTTTCTGATTAAAAAATTGAAACGGGATTCCCGACAAAAATAAGACTAAAAACTATAAATCCCCAGAATACAGTTTATTTCAATAATTGGAATGAATTGGGGAAATAGAGAAAACAGTTACTTCAGACACTCCGACAATAATACGTATATTTAAATTAAATTTTTGAGCTAGTTTTGATAGCAGGAACAGGTATAAGTACAATAATCCTTTGCCGATTTGCATTACTAAGTAGTGGCTTCACATGATTAATATTGTTCATGTTAAACAGAATAAGGCAAGACCTTTATCTAGTGATTTGGCTTTAGAGATAGGGGACAGTATATTAATCTCAGGTAAAGAGGAAGCTGTTCCTTTTGTGGGGAGTAGAAAAAATCAGAAATTGCACATTCTCCTAATTTCTCCCATTGGTACTATTATCGATTCTGATCAAGTAAGATTAGAAGAAACAGGCTTACAGAAAATTTACTCGTTTCCAATAACTCCTGATTTATATTCTGGTACCTATTTTCTCCAAATTGAAGGAGATTATAAAATAAGAGAAAAGGTAAATATCCGTACAAATAAACATTTGATTTATCGCTGGATTCTATTCTATGGAGTTCAACTAAAAAATCCAAATAATTTTCCTCTGAACAACTTTGTTCTTGATGTTATGAT
>JAGLXK010000066.1 GCA_023132955.1 Candidatus Heimdallarchaeota archaeon | reverse complement strand
TTTATCTGATTGCTCTTCCTCTTTAACTGAATCAGCTATTCTTACTACAGAAAGGATAGCAGCTCTTCTTGTAATGTAGTCCTTTGCATAAACTACATTTTTCAATGGATAAAGAACGTCAACATCTTGTAAGTAACCTATTGCTCTAATTGCTGCATACTGAAGATCATAATCACTTTCTTCTAGTATTTTTACTAAATAAGGTTTGGACGCATAATCCTTTAAATGACCTAAAACTTCCAAAGTAGATAGTTTAATAGCCAATGAGCTTCGTTCTATAAGATCATGAAGATAGCTTAGGATTTTCTCTTTAAGCTCTGGAAATTTTGAAGCATATTCAACTATGGTTGAAGCTGCAGCATTTCTTACATTCCAGTCAGAATCTTCTATTAGTGGATAAATTTTGTTGATACTCTTTGCTTTACCATTCTTCTGTAAGAATAAAGCAAAATTAGCTCGATCTAAGGGATCGTAGCTTTTTTGTTTTCTACCTATGAATAATCCTCTAAAGAAATTTACTAGACTCATAATTCAAACAACCCCTCTTTAATGAGATAACTTATAGCACCTCTTTGTGGTTGAGTTAGCTTTCTAAGAAATGTATAATCTATTTTTCTAACTTCAAACCTTTCTTCCTTTTCTTCGTCTAAATCAAACTTGTAAGCATCCTTCCTTTTTGTAACTTGAACTGCTCTTGTAACTACAGGAAGGTTATATGGAGACAAAGATTTGTACTTTGCTTTATGAACTGCAAATAAGGTTGCAACATGAATTCCCCCTATTTTCTTGAAAACAATAATATCTGCAAAAGCTGGGAGAATTGTTTTGAAATCGTCTCTATACAAAGCCATATGATTATGTAAAATGACTAACTGATCAATTCCTACACCGTACTCGTTAGCTTCAAACACATATACCTTCTTATCATCCACTTTTACATATCCTTTTGAGGAAATTCTAGGATTATCATCAAGTAGTTGCCCAAAGGTGGAATATTTTCTTCTAAACACCTTACTTACGTATTCTTCAATTTGTCTCCAGCCATATGCATAAACAGACCATATATCTGTCCATCTACTTCTGGAAGAGTGCCAATGTTCAACTACAAACTCAGAATGAGCGTTTTTGTTAACAGCTTGTAAATCCTTAATATCGTTCCATGAAAACTCTTCAAGGAATTCTAAATCAGACTTAAATGAGAAAAGCTTCTGAAATACTATTTTCTCATCAGTGTACTTCGCTACAAGTTTATTCATAGCAGCAAGACTAAATTCACCTATAGGGGGTGCAAGGAAAGCTTTCAATTCTTTAGGATACATAATTGTTTTATCGTCGTGTCTTTTTGGAAGCTTATACTCATCCTTCTCAAGTAAATAATCAATTGCTTTTTTCTGAATGTAATGTGCAAAGCCCTCACCTATAAGTTCATGGAGATTCTTCTTTCTTACAACCTTAGCCCTTTCATTTATCAGATTAATTGCTTCTATTGAAAAATTATTGAAAAGAGTATATTTCCTAGCATCTTCTGGAGGAGTATAGAAATCTTCTACTCCTGCTTCTGTAAATAATCGAATTACGCCTATCAAATCTTGGAAGTATTGCCAAGCCCAAACATGTTTATTTTGTGAAGTTTGGTTCAATTGAAATACATTGTTTGTCATTAACTCTTTTAGAACTAAATCTAATTGGTATAATTGTGCTAAAATCCTTGGTGAATTAGACTCAGTTTTTTCATTCAAATAAGCATGAGCAAATGCATGTATCAACATAACTCTTAGAGTTAATTCTTGTTCTTTAGTAAGTTCTTTTGGAGGAACAGAAAGATAAACAAGAGTTGGTAAAGAGTTATAGACGGTCTCCTTTCCAGTTGGAAGGAAATCGCTAATCCTAGCTGACCGAAGGTTTGTAATTTGTTCAGAAGTGAGTATAGCTTGTGGAGTTCCTGTTACCTCTACAACTCTATTAACAGAAATATGCATCTCAGGATTAATGAAAATTAATATTCTATAATTCTCAGGTGTTTCTCCAACCAGAGTTTTGAAGTCCTCTCTAGCATTGTTGTAAACTTTGATTACGTCACTAAGTTCCTCTTTAAGCATGAAGTATACTCTCCCGTAGTATTTGCTCACCCAAATTCTTTATTTGAGCTGGATCTATTAAGATGGGCTTGGTAATTCCTTTGAGCATTCTTTTTGTATGGATATAGATCTCTTTGTTCCTTAGAACCTCAGTTCCCATTAAGAAGTAAGAAATATTCCAATTCCTAGAACGATCAGCCTTTAAAGAGCTGAATATTGCATTTAATTGTTGCAAACATTCTCTTGTATCTGCATTTGTTTTTGTTTCAACCTCATCGAAGTATTTCTTAAGTTCTCGATTTTTCTTGAAACTAAATGGATAAACAGGAACATTAGGCATACCATCTGTTACTATAGTTAATTGAACATCAATATCTTTGTCTGTATGCTGTTTCTTTGCATGTTCAATAGCTTTCAGGATGCTCTGAACCATATGTGTCTTTCCTCTCGCTTCAGCAGTGAGAAGAAGTTTCTCCATTTTCTTATCATCATCAACCACAAAGGGGTTTTTAATTATAGGAACAACTGCTAGCTTAAACATATCAAATCGCTTTCTTTTTCTTCTATTAATCATTTTGAAATAATAATAGAGACTAAGACTTGTTAAAAGAGCTCCATCCAATCTGGACATTTTTCCCTCAAAAACAGTTTTTTTCATGGATTGACTCATATCAACTATCAGATAAACTAAAGAACGACGATCCTTCTTTATCCTCATAATATCTTCTTGTTTGACTTCTGTTGGAGGGATAGTTTGAGAACTAAGAATAGCACTCTTGTAGGTCTCTTTCAAACGAATTGTACCGTGTAATCTTTTTTGAACTTCATCAACGGGTGCTACAGAAATCTGTTTCATTAGATATCTACCTAAAATCTTTCCAAGAAGATCCATAACACTTTCCCGAGAAATTCTTTTTTTCCTACCAAATGCGTCAGTTATTTCTATATCCACAATTTCAGTTAATTGACTTAATTTCTCTGCTAATTGTTGAAGATCTACAGTTCCTTCTTGTTTAAGTTCTTTTAAAAGATCTTGAATATATTTGAGAATATCCTCAACAGTCTGTAACTCGTTTCGGTTAACTCTCTCCAGGACATCGGGTAAAATTCGTTCTCCAATGAACCGAAGGAGTTTCATTTCATTAACTAAACGTTCTTCTTCTTCAGCTGTTAGAAAAGTGTTCATAATTTTCTGAACAATATTGTCTACGGCAACAGCATTTTTCGCTGCAATAGATAAGACTGCGCCTTCACGAGAACTTCTTCCAAGATGCGGATTCCTCCATAAGCGTAGTACTTGTGCTGCATCCTCGAATTCTAATACAAATTCTTGATTAGAATAATGCTGCAAGGGGTCAGCAAATTCTGCTTCTGTTACGAAATATATTCGATGGGGCATTTTATCATCTCTAAAAGTTACTAGGAGGGTTTTGCGATTAGATATAATCTACTCTGAGTAACAGTTCATATGATGGTTTTAGTTTTTCCACAACTTGCTTTCGAATGTTTTCTTTGTATTTGTCTAAACCTTCAAATTTCACTACAAGTTCAGCTAATTCGGTATCACTTAATGCTTTCATTTTAGATATGTCTTCGGAAATATCTTTAACACTAATTGATACGTCTGATTCTTTGATAGATGTACGTAAAACAATCTTAAGTTGCTGTAGTGCATCGTTAATCATTGAAACCGGAACATCATAAGCATTCATTGTATTCCTTATTCTTTCTAATGTAATGACGTTAATATCGGTTGTTTCATCTTCTCTTGCTTGAAGTAATACTGTTTCTCCAATGATGTTATTCATTGTACGAAGATCAATATGTGGGTTTCTTTGAGGGTCGTGAATTTCATCTAAACCAGTATAGAAATCAGCTCTAGCCATTCTACTCTCAGAACGAACACCTTTTGTTTTGAGATTATCAGGTAGGGAATTGTTACCTAAGAAAGCTAGAAAATCAACTGCTAATCGACTAACGAAATCAGTTGTTTCTTTTTCTAATTCATGGAGTTGAATAATGGAGGGGTTAGCAGTAATTTTTCTTCGAGAAAGAACAATTTGTTCATCAAACATATCTTTAATGATTTGTTCTCTGCTTTCCACAGAACGAGCAGGCCAGAGAACTTCAGGAATACGATTAATGATTGGTTGACTTTCTTCTCCAAATACTGTCAAAGGAGCATTCGAGGTGAAAAGAACTGCGCCATCAATATAAACAGGCTCTCCTTGAATATTGTATTTGATTACCATCGGTTCCTCAAGAAAACCCATCAAAGATTCTAGCAGGCTTAATGGAAGCCTTTGTATTTCATTAACTACAATGAAACCATGTGATAATATTCCTACTTTGTGTGAAGTTGCAGCATATGTAGTTGAGGTTTCTTTTCCAAACAATTCTTCTAAATTCTCAACACCAGCAAGAAGCATGGATAAGCTTTCAGGATCGGTCCTAGGATCTAATTGAGATCTTCTAACTATAGTTTTAGTAGCTCCAAGTTTTCCTAAACGACTAACTACTTCCTTTGGAGGAATTGCTAACATACTATTTGTACTATCTAAATCGACGGTGTTGTCATCTGTTGAAAGTATGGTTTCAATATTCTTTCTACAATATGGACAGAGAGATTGCATAACACGAATTCCTGCAAAGGGATTAGCTGGGAAATTGTTCATCACATCCACAATATATCCGGCATCCTCTAAGAATGGACATCCTTCAATATGGTATTTGGAATTATTAATTTCTCTAACAATATGATCTAGCAAAATTCTAGCAAACAATGATTTAGCTTCTCCTGTTGGACCAGTAAGTAGAACTTTTCCACCTACAGCTAGTTTATCCATTACCAGATTCTTACCAACATCATTTCCTCTAACGCTGACGTCTTTTGAAACTCTTTCACGGAATTCAGGATTCATAAGGATTGATCTAACAGAAAATCCGTCATAACCATCCTTCATTAATTTCTGTATTGTGAGTGTCATGAGTTTTACCTTTTTTATTATATATTTTAATTATTTTCTTCTTCTGTAGCAAATTGAACTTGCACAGGTTTGATTTTTTCTAATAACTTTTCTTTTTCTTCCCAAGACTTAATGTGTCCGATGTAGATTACTCTCTTCAACCATTTTAGAGCTTCAAGTTGAGAAGAGATATCGGGTATGTCAAAAAGATTCCATAGTCTATCAGTAAGACGAATGAGAGAGAGATTCTCAATTAGCTCCCCACGAGACAAAGCACCTTGGAGATTTGAGTTATATGCACAGATCGCAATTGGAAGATTTTTTGTTTCAGAATCCCAAGCTATCTTTTCCCAGAAATAGTTTCTTTCGTGTTTTATCATTTCTTCTTTGGTTGCATCAATAAGATATAACAACCCTTCAAATGGAACAAATTGCTTATGTTTGAATTTGAACCCTAAAGAATATGGTAATTCAGTTAGAGAACTATCTATTATGAATTCTGAGAGAGATGTATTAGACCTCATTAGTAGAGTTCTGTTTCTAGTTGCAGGAGTATTATCGCCCAAAACTAGTATAGATACTTCTGGGTAGCCTAGTTTTCTTCGAAGAGAACTTTTTAGATTCTGAATGAAGTTAGTCATTGGGTTTCGTTAAAAAGCAACTTATGTGCATCTTTATCAATTTTTTGAATAGGAAGTTTTTAGAACAAGAGTAAAAGTTTAGAACTTCAATAAAAATGGAATGATAATGGGTCAAAAAATTCTAAACATAGTTGTCGCAGGTATTGAGTATAATAACAAGTGGTTGTTTATCAAACGTGAAAGAGGAGATTATCGGAAGAAATGGGCTTTGGTTGGGGGAAAAATGCATTTTGATGAAACAATAAAAGAATCAATTTTAAGAGAAATAAAAGAAGAAACGGGTTTAGAAGTTGAGTGGGTAGGAATCAAATCCATTCTAAATGAAAAACTCAAAGAGAAAGATTCTGGAGAAACAACACAACATTTCATTATCATTTTATGTTTAACAAAAGCAAATAGTGACAAGGTCATAAAAACAGAAGAAGGAGAATTATGCTGGTTCACTAAACAAAAAATCAGAGATAATAGAGATAATATCATTCCCTCTGATTATCATATGATGACAAATTTGATTATGAAAGAATCATTAAACCAGATTGTTGAAGTGGAATTATTAGAAAAAGAAGATGAATTATCTCTTGGTTTATTTGAAGATTATTAATTAATTATTTTCTCAAATTCTTCTGTATTTATTTTAGAACCACTTAAAACAAGAACAACTTCACACCCTTTGAATTTCTTAATCTTTTGAATAAATGATGCAACAGACAATACCGCAGCGCCCTCAACTATCAGTTTGTGTTCTTTGAAAAGCAACCTTAAAGCGTTTTTAATTTCCTCTTCTGAAACCATGACGTATTCATCTACATATTTTTTGCAAAAATCGAAAGTAATAGAATCGGGTTCGATTCCTCCAGCAGTTCCATCAGATAATGTAGGTTTTGATTCGTAATCTATTATTCTTCCTGCTTTAATTGACTCATACATTACTGGAGAATTAATTGGTTGGCACCCAATGATTTCAACTTCCTCAAATTTATTCTTCAAATAGCTTGCAATGCCTGAAATCAAACCTCCTCCTCCGATGGGAACTAAAACAAAATCGGGTTTCCTTAATTGTTTCTCTAATTCTATTCCTATAGTTCCTTGTCCCGCTATAATCTTCAAATCGTTATAGGGAGATATAAACTCTATCATGTTTTTCTGTGCATATTCGCGTGCAAATGTTTCAGTTTCAACACAATCATTTCCGTAAAGTTCTATTCTTACATTCTGCTCTTCTAATGCTTTAATTTTAGTTTGGGATGCATTTTTAGGCAGAAATATTGTTCCTTTCAATCCTAAAATATCCGTTCCATGAGCGAAAGCTGCGCCATGGTTTCCAGATGAAGCAGTTATGAATTCATCCATGTTTTTTGTAGTACTAAGGAAAATCAGACTATTCATTGCGCCTCTAATTTTAAAGGACCCAGTTAACTGTTGATTCTCTAATTTGAGATATACTTTGCAATTTCCCATTCTACTTAGAACTGGAGAATACTCTAAGGAGGTCTCTTCAATATATGGTCTAATTCTCTCTTCAGCTTCTTGGATTTCTCTAAGTATATCCATTTGTTTCTAAGGGATAATCTCCAATTTCTATATAAACTTTAAATCTAATCTTCTGATTCTCTATCATCAACTTTTTTGGGGGAAAATCTGAAGAAGAATTAGTAGAGAAAATTAAATCTGAATGTTCTAGAAATATCATTTCAGGTAAAGATTTAGACACTTTCTAAATTTTTCGAGAAAAGGTTTTTACTGAAAACCGAAATGATATACTATGGCAACTAGTTCTTCCAATGTTGTAAATGAAGATATAATGTCAACTAGAAAAGAAAAAGAAGTGGTACAAAACAAAGCGTCTAGATATCTTTCTATTGATGTTTTCAGAGGTCTAGCAATAGTCGCAATGATTTTTGTTAACGTGATAGCTCCTTTTAATAAAGTTCCAGCATGGTCAAAACACGCACTTGATTATGGCTTAACCTATGTTGATCTAGTTACACCTTTCTTCATCTTTGCAATCGGCTTAACATACACAATGTCTTTTAATCGTTATTTCGAAAAAAATGGTTGGTTTCAAACATTTCTAAGATTCTTACGAAGGTATGCAGCATTTTATGGCATGGGGATGATAGGAGCTATGTATTTCTTCACAGACAAAGGAATAGTTTTTTCTTGGGGAGTTCTACAAGCTATAGGATTAGCAGGTATTTTCACCTTGTTCTTTCTAAAGTTCCCAAGAATTGTGAGATTTGCAGTTGGTATCGGTTTATTAGTTGCATATCAATATATTCTGACTATACCTGTAGAAGTAGGCATAGATACTATAGCCTTAGCTGATCTAAATTTACTTGATGACCATGGGGGAATAATTGGAGGTATTGGTTTCTGCATTCTATTACTTCTGTGTACAGCAATAATTGATGACTTTCGTAAAACAAACAAATGGTGGATTCTGGGTTGTGGGGGAATTTTTACTACAGCTGGAATTATTTTACATTTTATTTGGAAATTAACAGGTTGGCCTTTATACGGGGGAATCTCCAAAGAGAGGGTCACCGCATCATTTATCCTCCTCACAGTTGGATTAGGTGCAATTCTTTTCTGGTTATTATGGTTTATCTATGATAAAAAACAGATTACGAAGAACAGAAGCATTTTACAACCAATTGGGAAAAATTCATTTTTTATCTATATAATTCATCCCATATTGATTCTATTAGCACAATTAATCTTACCAATCAACACCCACTTTGCACTTGTACTGTTTCTAGGAATAGTTAGTGTAGTTATTTTGTGGACTGTATCATTCTTTCTTGATAAGAAGAAGTTTTACATAGTAATCTGATAAATGAGGTATAGTAATGAAAGTAGTAGAAAATATTACAAAATTTGTTTGATTTAAAAGAGGAATGGTGGGGCAGGCAAGATTCGAACTTGCGACTTCCTCCACGTCAAGGAGGTATCATAGCCAGGCTAGATCACTGCCCCTTTTATCGATAGGTCTTTCTTCGTTCTCTTCTTTCTTGTTTTCTTTAAATGTTTTTTGTTACAAATCTTTGTTTTCACTAATATCTGTTATTTCTCTTTTTTTTTGTCTATTAAAATCTTCTTTTTTTCATTCTAATTATTAATTTGGTTTTTTCAAATTTACTTGTTTTCTTTAATATTTCCCCCTAAGATATCATTTTGACAAACTTTCGTTTTTTTCCGACTCAAAATCATATTCCAATCCTTGTTTCTTTTTTTAATATCGCTAGGTAACATTTATAAAAACTTCAGCAGACATTCTATCAAAGGAGTAGAATTAAACTATTCTGTACACTCGAGTGATTTATTATGGATAAAAGTGTAGCAGTTTCTTTAAAGATTGTTGGTTTTCTACTTGTTCTTACTTCTGCTTGGGCACCTATATATTCAATTACATTTGATTCAACAACAATTGAACCTGAACCGATTATTTTTGTTGGTTCTCAGAACATTACAGGAGTCCTCCATAATGTATATTATGAAAATAATCTAGCATTTGTAGTAGATTCAGATACAGGGCTAAATATTGTAAATGTAACTGATCCAACAACACCAGAGATTATTGGGACATACAATATTGCAAATGGGGCCAATGGTATATTCGTGAAGGATAACTATGCTTACATTGCAGATACGGTCACGGGATTACAGATTGTTAATATTACTGACCCCACTACACCAACACAAGTTGGTACATATAGTATTACAGGTGGCGCTAATGATGTGTTTGTATCAGGTAATCATTCTTATGTTGTAGATTCAACAATAGGGTTTCAAATACTAAATATTAGTGATCCAACAACACCAACACAAGAGGGTGTATTTAGTATTTCAGGAGAAGTAAACAGTTTAATTGTAAAAGATGAATTCGCGTATGTTGTGGATTCAGTAACTGGTTTACGTATTCTAAATATTACTGACGCAACTTTACCAAGCTTGGTTGCAACCTTTGCTGTAAACGAGCCAGTATATGATGTAGCTGTTTTAGGAAATTATGCTTACATTGTTGGTGCAAATATCGGCATACAAGTAGTAAATATAACTAATCCTCAATCTCCAGTTCTCACTAGTTCTTATTATATTGAAGGAAATGTCAATGGAATACATATTGAAAATGAACATGTATATATTGTTGATTCGACTGTTGGAATACAGATTGTTTCAATTATAAATCCAGAAGAACCAACTCTTGTAGGCTCGCAGGAGATTACAGGAGAGATAAATGGAATATTCGTAAAAGACGGATATGCATATGTTGTAGGAGTAGGTTTAGAGATCTTTAGAGTAAGACCTAGGTTTGAGTACGATTCATCAGGTACACTAGCACGAATCTTCGGTTTCAAAATTGATTACAAAATGTTAACTTATAGTAGTGCAAACAACCTCACTCAAGAACGATATTTGGAAGCTGAAATACCCAGTAGTATTGTTATTCTCGCTGCAGCTTTGTGGTTTATACTAATCTTTGCCATAGCTGCTGCTGTTTTGGGTCAGGTTTTCCAAAGTGGTGGTTTTAAATCGAGGGGTACTGTTGCAGATATTGCTGCAGGAATTCTTTTTCTTATGGCTCTGGTTGTTGCTGTTTTATCAATGAACCGAACGATGGCTATAGCAGCGGAAAGATACCAAGCTTTAGTAACGGGGCAAACTGCAGCCTCAACGGCGCCAATTACGTTTAACCCGAATGATTCTACACCAGCTTACTTTGACATTGGTTTAACAGGTTCAGTTGGACCAGGATTCTACATACTCACTATTGGAATATTAATGATAGTAACTGGTATCTTTCTACCAGTCAATTGGCAACAAACAACCAGCTCCAAAATGTCAAGAAGAATTGGTGATACTGGCGTTCTTAGATGGATTAAAAACATAGCATCATTAAGATTAACTACTTACGTTACTCGTAGATTATTAACACTTATTCCGCTCTTCGTTGCAATATGTGTGATGACTTTTGTAATGGTAAGCGGAATGGGCGATCCAGTTGCTTTGTTACTACTTGGAAAACAAAGAGTAACGGAACAAGATAGAATAAATCTTACTAAAAAACTTGGTTTAGATCAGCCCATTTATGTTCAATTCGTATCTTGGTTCTACAACCTTATACGTGGTGATATGGGTATAAGTTTCCAATCAGGTCAATCAATTAATAATATGATTGGTGGATTAATTTGGGAAACTCTAAAGCTTCAGTTAGCATCATTTGCGCTAGCTTTGCTTATTTCGATACCTTTGGGTGTTTTAGCAGCAAAGAATCAAAACACATGGATTGATTCAGCCGCTAGTTCTTTCGCACTCTTAGGTCTCTCAATGCCAATTTTTGTGTTTGGTTTATTATTGATTTATATATTCAGCGGATATGGTTTAGGATGGTTCCCAGCTGCAAAAGCTCACCGAATACCCGCGCCGACGCCTGTATTTAGTCAGACGAACTGGCAATTATTCTGGTCAGGGCAGTGGGGCGGTATTGGTGGATTTTGGAATAATGTAGGTGTAAGATTAGGGGATTCACTCCTTCATATGGCTTTACCAACTATTACTTTGACATTTGCTTTCTTAGCCCTATATACTAGATTAGTTAGGTCAACAATGCTTGAAGTTCTTAGACAAGATTATGTCTTATCTGCAAGAGCAAATGGATTATCTGAAAGAACCATTACATGGAAACATGCATTCAGAAATGTTTTGATCCCTGTAGTAACCTATGTTGGGTTGTTTATGGCTACAGCTTTAGCTGGAGCCCCAATCACTGAAACACTCTTCACATGGCCGGGTTTAGGATTCAAATATGTAGGTGCGGTGCTTCTGTTGGACTTCCCAATGGTCTTAGGTACGACGGCGATTCTGACTTTACTTATCTTACTAGGTAACTTGATAACAGATATTGCTTACGTTGCGGTAGATCCGCGTATAGAACTATGATAAAAAGGTGATATGAGTTGCAAAGAATTAAGAAAACACAAAAAGGGTCTTTTTCTACAAGACTTGATAATTACCTAGTGAAAAAAAGATTACCAAAATCTATGTCTTGGGCGGGAGCACTAGCTGTGCTCTGGCAGCACTACTACCTTAACTATATCATACAATTCCTAGCAATCTTCCTTATAGGAGGGGGGTTACTACCGCTAATGGGAGTATCATATACAAATGTTAAATTGGGTCCAATAAGTGGCTATTTATGGCATACTTGGGGTAACGGTTTCATTAACATCATAACAGAGGCAGGCATTACAACAGGATCTTTTGGTGATTTTCCAGTCAAATCACTGATTGCATATCTACTCTATGTATTCATAGTTGCAGCAGTATGGATTTCAATAAAGATAGGTTGGAGATATTACAGGAAAGTAACTGGTAAGAAAGAAATGATTATTGCAAAAGATGGAACTCTTCGAGAAAGAAGTCCTTCTCAATGGACACTTGTTTGGAGAAGATATAGGAAAAATAAAGTTGCAGTCTTATCAGCTACTCTCGTAGTTGGAATCACAATTCTGGCAATTGTTTATCCAATCTTGATGCCTTTTAGCCCTGTAGGAACTACTCCCCTATTTGATGCATGGAATGGTGGTGGTTCTTTAGCTAATCCAAATCTAAAGTATCCTGGAGGAACAGATATTCTTGGAAGAGATGAATTCTCAAGGTTACTCGCTGGTAGTGAAGTATCCTTAACTGTAGGTTTATTCTCAACTGTCATGTCTGTTTTAATAGGGGTGACATTAGGTGCCCTTGCTGGATACTATAGAGGATGGACTGAAGAAATTATTATGAGAATTACAGACATGTTTCTTGCTCTACCATTTCTTGTAATAGCAATTCTAGCAGTTTCATTTATCAGAAGAGGAAGATTAGTATTTTTGAGACGAATACCACAATCAATAGTTATTATTGTTGTACTAGGAATATTTGGTTGGGCAGGATTATGTAGGTTAGTCACGGCTAACACGAAGCAGATATACAACTTAGATTATGTAAATGCTGCAAGAGTATTAGGAGCGAGCAATCGGAGAATCATTTTAGTCCATATACTACCGAACATTTTAGCTCCCATCATTGTTATTGCAACAATATCCATTGCTGGAGGAATTCTCTCAGAAGCAGGATTGACGTTTTTAGGTTTAGGGAGTCCAACGACGATTTCTTGGGGGCAGATGGTTAATGAAGCGCAAACAGTTCTGAAAACGAATCCAGAATTGGCGCTTCTACCAGGATTCGCAATATTCTTTGTAGTACTGGCATTTAACTTGCTAGGAGACGCATTAAGAGATGCGCTAGATCCAAGATTAAGAGAGTGATACAATGGCACAAGATAAAAAAATACTAGATTTACGAAATATTTACACATATTTCTATACTGAGAGCGGTGTTGTTGAAGCCTTAGATGGTGTTTCCTTCGACGTTAATTATGGTGAACCTGTTGGTATTGTTGGTGAATCAGGCTGTGGCAAAACAGTCACTGCTCATTCCACTTTACGTATCTTACCTAAAAATGGTAAAACTGTTGCTGGTGATGTTATTTACAAGGGTGTTAACCTTCTTGAATTACCTGATCTTCAAATGAGAAGGATACGTGGTAAAGAAATAGCTATGATTTTCCAAGATCCTATGACAAGCTTGAATCCAATCTTCAAAATATCTGATCAGATGACTGAAGTTATTGCTTTACATAGAAAATGCAATAAGAAAGAAGCTTTAGAGATTGCTATTGAAACTCTGGATCTAGTAGGAATTCCCGAAGCTGAAAAACGTATTACTGATTATCCTCACCAATTTAGTGGAGGAATGCGTCAGAGAATTCTTATAGCTAGAGCACTTGCCCTTCAACCCAGTCTTTTGATTGCTGATGAACCTACAACTGCTTTAGATGTTACAATTCAAGCACAGGTTCTTGAAATTATCAAAGAGATGCAAAAAAAGTTAGGTTTGGCTATGATGCTCATTACTCACAATCTTGGAGTCGTAGCAGAGACTACAAAACGAGTTCATATTTTTTACGGTGGTCGTGTAGTTGAATCTGGACTAACAGAGGATATATTCCTTGATCCCAAACATCCATACACATATGCACTCTTTGAGAGTATTCCATCTCTGGAAAAAGACAAGACACGTCTTGAAACAATTCCCGGTAATGTACCTAGATTAATTAATCCTCCAAAGGGATGTCGTTTCCATCCAAGATGCAAATATGCAACTGAGATTTGTTCTCGTGTTCGACCTCCTGAATTTACGTTCGGCAAGGGTCGTCGTGTTGCGTGTCATCATTTCGAGGAACTAGATTTGCATATAGATTTGGAAGCTCTCCGTGAGAGTAAAAAAGCTGTAAAGGAGGAAGCGTAAATGGCTACACTTAAAGAATATGAAACAATCGATCTCTTCTCCAATTGGGACCAAAAAACACAACCCATTATAACACTTGATAACCTAAAGAAATGGTTTCCTGTAAGTCAACAGTCAATCCTTTTCTCTCGAGTGGTTGCAAATATTAAGGCTGTTGATGGTGTAAACCTATTTCTTAACAAAGGTGAAACTCTGGGTCTAGTTGGTGAATCAGGCTGTGGTAAAAGTACAACAGCTAGAGTTACTGTCAAGTTAGAAGAACCTACTGAGGGTTCTGTTTATTTCAAAGGAATAGACATCTTCCAACCTATGTCTCGTGAAGAAGAACTAGCTGTTAAACGTCAATTACAGATGGTTTTCCAAGATCCTTATTCCAGTTTGAATCCAAGGAGAATGGTTCTTGATCTAATCAAAGAGCCTTTTGATATACATTATCCAGATATGCTCTATGAAGAAAAAGAATCAAGAGTCCTTGAAATTCTTGCAAAGGTAGGATTAGAAGATTACCATGCTTTAAGATATCCTCACGAGTTCAGTGGTGGTCAAAGACAAAGATTAGGTATTGCAAGGGCTTTAGCAATTCATCCAGAAGTAATTTTGTTAGATGAACCAGTTTCAGCTCTCGATGTCTCTGTACAGGCACAAATCTTGAATCTTCTACATGACTTGCAAAAGGATTTCAATCTAACTTTCATGTTTATTGCACATGATCTCAGTGTTATCAAACATGTTTCAGATAGAGTAGCAGTAATGTACCTAGGAAAAATCATGGAAATGTGTCCAACAGGAGAATTGTTCCGTAAGACAGCTCATCCCTATTCAGTATCTTTGCTTTCAGCTATTCCTCGTCCAGATCCTCGTATTAAAATGGATCGTATTATTCTTGAGGGCGATGTTCCAAGTCCAATTAATCCTCCTTCAGGATGCCCATTTCACCCAAGATGTTACAAGGCTCAAGAGATATGCTCGAAAGTTACTCCTCAATTAGAAGAACTAGAACCGAATCACTACGTTTCATGTCATTTTCCAGAAATTTAATTTTTTACCTTTTTCTTTTCTTTTTATTTTTGAATTAGTTCTGAACAATAGAGAGTCTTTTAACTTTCTTCGGTAAGAACACCTTAATGCATGGTTCACAATATTTCAAGAAACGAATTTATACTTTCAAAGCATTCAGGCGAGATGTTTTCAAAATATTCAGAAACAGATCTCAGATTAAAGAATCTAGGAAAACAGAGAGACTGTCTCCACAGTTCAGAGAGCGAATTATGTTAGCTGTAACAGCTGTTTATGGTTGTAGATATTGTGAATGGGGTCATACAAAATCAGCATTAAATCTTGGATGTACAGAAGAAGAGATAGAACAGATTATGAGGTACGATTTCGGTTCTTGTGACCCTGATGAAGTTATAGGCCTTGCCTATGCCCAACATTATGCTGAGACAGGTGGATCACCTACAGAAGATGCAAGACAGAAATTATTGGAATCTTATGGTGAGCAAAAGGCTCGAGACATTCAACTATACATAGATATGGTTACAATAGGGAACTTACTTGGAAATACAATAGATGCTTTTGAAAGTAGACTAAAAGGTTTACCACCAGAGAATGGATCGTTTCTATTTGAGTTATTTCTTTATTCCTTAGGCTTTCCTTTTGTTAAAATCTTTAATAGAAAAGAGAAAAAGAAAAGTAAAAACTAAGCAGAAGATTATCAGAATTAGTCTAGTTAAATACAATAGAAGAAATCAGGCTATTCTTGAAAACCTTGGATTCAATGTGCAAATCAAGATAACACTCAATTACAACAGGATAAAGATAGATGGAAAAAGGAAGCTAGCTCTACTAAGCTTGCCATATCATTAATAAGAATGCAACGTCTGAACCACCAAGCAGAGTAGGCAAACTAGCTTCAGAAGGGTATGAAGAAAAGAGTATAAAAACACAATAAAATTGAAACACTGATTGTAAGTAAGAAGGAAGAATGGCGCCGCTGGTATATCTGAAATGATAAGTAATTTCGTATTCACTTTTTTAGAAACCTAAATAAGTAGTTTAAACTTAGTATATCCGATGAAAGTATTAGTTAAACAAATTCTTGTTTTTTCCTTAATTTGTACTGTTATGCTTTCCAATCACATGTTTTCTTCCGAAGCAAATACTTCTGAGAATATTATATATACTCGAATAACTGACGTCTTCCTTCCCCCTAAGCTAAGTTATAGAGTAAACTATCCTAATTGGACTTTTTTTGAATTTGAGGGGACATGTGAGATTATTAACCCTTCTGGAAGAATCTTATACATCTTAACATCTCATATGAATCTTGTTTTTATTACAGGTAATTTATCATTCGAAAATGAGCAATATTTTGGTAATTTATGGGGTCCAAGTGCCCTTATGGACATGTTTGAAAATCACACCATTAATCCCGGAATTTCTGAAGAATTTATTGTCTTTACTCTTTCAGTTAATGATACTTTGGTTTCTCTTCCTAATGGAAACTTTACAGCTAGAATTTACATTGATGATTGTATAGGAAAACATAACTATCATCATTTTCCTTCAATAATCTCAGTTAATGACTCGGATATTCATATGAATCACACAGGTGCATATACTACCTTTACTTTTCCTGAGGAACCCTCTCAAACCACCATCTTATCTTATTATTTCCTAGTTACTCTACCTCTATGTTTGATAGTAATTGTACTTACTAAAAAAAAAATAAATTCGCAAAAATAGAATTCTAAGGAGGGATATGGCGCTGCTGGAAATTAAAAGAAAAACCAATAAAGACTTTGAAAACAGTTTGAGATAAGATTGTATAACCAAGTTTATTTATTCAATGAAAGGAATCATCTTAAGTCTCTTCAGTATTCATATCAAAAACTTTCATTTCCTTTCTTAGATTTCTAAAATGCCAAATCAACAGACTTAATGCTACAATCAAAGTTAGTATTCCATTAGCTGCTCCGAAAGCTGGATTCCAGAACGAAATTGAAATAGTAGTAATGCAACTAACTATAAGAAATACAATCAGAAGAACAATTCTAGGTACAAAAAAACCCTTTACCATTTGAACAGGGAGCTTGACTGGAATTCGTTGCTGTAAACTAAATCCTAGTTCTGTTAAAACATACCTGTTTGAAGATAGTTTATCAACTAATCCTGCGATTTCAAGTTTATCCATATGCCATTTAGCTATACTAGGACTCTTCATTTTCAAAGCATTTTGAGTTTCTCTAATGCCAATGTTTTGAGATGATTTATCAAAGTGATATCGAAGATAAAGATACACCCGTAATGTTGTTGGATGTTCAAGAGCAGATTCGATTTCAGCTGTCTTTTCGAAATTCATAAGCTAAACCTAGGTTGAGTACTGTTCAATAATCTCATTTATTACATTTGTATGTTGTGGAAACAATCCTGTGAGGTTTCCCCTATACGTTTCTTCAGGAATATTGATATCAGTATACCAACCAGAGGATCCATCATTATTAACATAGTAATCTTTGAAATGCATATAATAGAATTTGACCTCATTATTTTGTGAACAAAATTCAAAACGTGAACCATCATTAAATATAAAATCCAAGTAATAAGCAAAACCTAGCACAGTTCTATTCATTACATTATTTCTTGTGATTTCCCCAATTGCATTTCTCCAATTTTGAGTTTGAACTAAATCATCCTTTAAAGCTGAAATAATCGTTTTGAATATACTGCTGTTTGTTACAAAATTGGGTTTCTGTTTCCAAGTGGGTGATAGAACATCTAGTTTGTACTGCCATTCCTCCCGTTTCATATCATGCCAAATAGCATATGAGGATTTTTGACTATAAAATATACTAAAAGGAACAACTTCTATTTGAATAATTGTTTCATTAGTAATAGAGTTATAATATGTCTCATTAGATATTGTAAATACTTGACTAAAAAAATACAAAATCATTTCACTTCTCTCTTCTAATTGTGAAGAAAACAGAGTTATATTGTCAAAATTCCATAAGTAATGCTCCTGTTCAAATTCATATTTCTTATCAATAATAAAGTCACATAAAAAAACAGAACTAATTGTTATCGTCGCTATTAGAAATGCAATTAAAACACCAACGATAATTTGTTTTCGAAATGAAATTTTCTTCATAATCAGCCAACTTTTACAATGATTAGAAGATATTTAAAGCTAGAGTACGAACAGATAATATTGTTGAATCAATCCTGTTTTCTTGATCTCACTAGATTTTCAAATTAAAGTTCTTGATTATAATTACTTTATATGAGAATTATACCAAAATAATAAAAACATAGAAATTAAAAACATTGAATAGTTCAAATCTTACCATCGCAATGCTATGAAGCTATCTAAATTGTACAGTTTGGATAGACTTGATGGGTTTTAACCCATACCCCTCGCATGCGGAAAGGGGGAATCATAATATTTCATACCTTTATCTCTTATATTCAATGCAGCATTTGTATGAGTATTGACTTGTTTACTACATTTATTACATTTGACTATATCATATGATTTTGATGTACGTTTAAGAATACCACCACAATTATTATGGAGAGAACTTGTTCTTCTTGGATCGATGGAAATTAAAGAGACATTGTATTTTAGAATAAGGGAAGCTACTGAAACTGCCTTTTCAAAAATATTCTCATCATCCGGCATACTGTAAATAGCTTTTGCTAAAGCTCCTCTTTTACCTCTAGGATCTATACGAAAGTCCTCAATACAGAAAATCTTGCATTTACTTTTGATAATTACAGCGGCTATATAATGTGTAACATAATTTTTTATTTCTTTCAGAAGATTACTTCTTTTCTTATAAATTCTTTGAAGTTCTCCTCTAACTTTAACATAGCGACAGGAATGGTTAAGACGACCATAGTTCTTCAAACTAGAACTTAATTTTGGTATCTCAATGGTGCTTAATCTGTTATATCTTTTCATCAATTCTTTCAACTCTTTCGTTAGTTTTGCTTTCACAGAAAAAGCTAGAATATGTTCACCTAATCTGTTTACATCTAATCCTAGAGCGTCAGTTTGTTTAACTTTAATTTGCTTACTAATATTTTCTGTCAATTTTGTTGACAGAAAAATTGAGTGGCGCCCCTCAAGAACAACTGAAATTCTTAATTTACAACCTGGTTTAGAACCACTTTGTACCATTAGTACTTTAATCTTAGCTCCTCTTTCGATGAAATTCCTAACTTTCGATGAAAATACTAAAGTTCCATAAATCCTAGTGTGTTTTTTTAGTAGAAAAGCTAAATCAAACATCCCATTTTTCTTTACTAGTTCAGCCATTTGACTGGAATTGCCTGGTCTTAAAATCACATGATCTTTATTCATTAACAGTATGATAGGTATGTTTCTTCTTCTATTCTTCATAAAGGGTGGTTTAACAATTTGTTCTGATGATACATGCTGAAGTATTCGAGAGACATTCTTCTCAATATAGGGAGAGAGTGCGAAAACAATAATTGCTCTCAGAGCAGAGAACAGGTTTTCATTTTTCAGTCCAATTACATCAGAGATTATTTTACTCAGTCTTTTCAAGCTTTTCCATCGGGATTTTTGAGGAACATTAATCCAAGATGTTAGGTATGGTGCTACAATAGAAAGGTTATCATGAATCAACTCTATTTTTTTGATAAATTTCCTAGCTTTGTCTGAAACATTCTTAGTTTGTTTCTTTTGGCTTTTTAATGTGCAAAAAGCATGAATATTATCTTCAACTTCTTGCTGTGTAAGAAATGGAAGAAAGGAATTAAATTTGATATCAGGTGTGCAAAACTTATCGATTTGCCATCTAGTACTTGATATTAAATTAATTACATATAATCTTTTTAATTTCCATCTATAAAACAAAGTATTTTCTACTCTAGGAGATCTTCCAAAAATAAACCACTCAACAGCCTGATCATCCCAATTCAAAAGTAACTTCATAATTTCTGCTACTTTCTTTTCTCTATCAACTGTTCCTTTAGATGCTAAATATAACCAATAGTATGCACTATCAGCAATATTGGAATAATTCTGCTTTGCTTTTTGGATTGCTTTTACAGCAAATTTGCTCTGTTGTTTCGGTTGAGTCCTAGCAATATTCAATGCAGTTTTAATAGCGGATTCATCATGATAAATATCATCTTGCTGAATTTGTAATCCTTTAACTCTTAGGTTAGCTTCTTTTTCCTGAGTTCTCTTTTCCTCTTTTGTGCCATCAAATTTAATACCCATCCTATAGGTACGAATGACTGTAGATTGGGATTCTAGAATTTGTTGAAACAAAGGAATTCAAAATATAATACTTAATTTCATATTTAAAATCGATAAAAACTGTAAAATGGGTGGCGCCACCAGCAAGATTCGAACTTGCGACCGATCGGTTAACAGCCGATTGCTCCACCAGACTGAGCTATGGTGGCATACTTTTGGTTACATTCGTTCTACTTTCTTTTTCTTTTTAAACCTTTTTTTCTATTCTTTAATTTCTCATAGGAAGAATTATCAACAAAGAACCATCTGTTTATTGGAGTAAGAATGGATATTAAAGCTCAGGAAGAGTTGTTTGAGAAGAATTGGGAACACTATAGTAAAATTCTGTTAGAAGATAGAGTTCCTCTTTTTGATGATAACGTAATCTATTCTGGAAGAAAACTCTATGATAAGACCAATCCACCGTTTCTAGCTTCTATTGTTAAGGTTTCTCATTCCATTTGTGAAAACCTCCAACAAATCCAAGCTGTTTTCGATAGGATTGATCACAGGCATACTTATTTTCATCCCATATATTTCCACATTACTCTCAAGGAATTTGGCTGGGAGGATCAAGTAGAGATCAAGGAAATCAGGAAAAAAATGACAAGAGTTGCGAATAGTTTCTCACCTTTTGACATAGAAATTCGAGGAATTAATTGCTTCGAGAGAATCATTTTTGCACAAGTATTTGATGAGAACCAGAATCTTGAATCCATTTTCAATAAGATTTTCGAAGAGTTTCCACATTTAGAAAAATACTTCCCATTCTATATGCCCCATATATCCTTAGCCAGAATAGAAACAACTGAAGCTAGGAATTTAATCCATATTATAACTGAGAAATATAGAAATGTAAAAATTGGTTCTATGAGAGTAGAAGAAATTCAAATTGTTGCTGCTAGACCTTATCTAACAGTTGGAAGGATTGAAGTTCGAGACAAAATAGAGTTAAAATAAAAAGATAGTAACAATCAAAATATTTTTTATACGAATATCATCAAAACTCCTTGCAAAGTATTGCCTCGGTAACTCAGTGGTAGAGTGATTGACTTGTAATCAATTAGTCGAGGGTTCAATTCCCTTCCGAGGCTCCATCATTTTCTTTTATTAATTCATTACTGCTTCTTCTTTGCTTTTTCAATTATATTTTGTATGAAATCTGATTTACTGTCAGTATATTTCTCTCTGTCATTTCCAAACTTGATGAATAATAGCTTTTTAAGTTCAGAATATTGTTTCGCATCATTTGGATGTTTTTTCAAAAAATCTCTAAACAGAATATGTTTATCCCATTCATAATGATCTTTTTGCATAACATGAAGATGATGGGTTCTATAATTCTCTCCCCCTTTCACAAACATATGTCTGTCTGGTATTCCCTGCTCTCCCCTATAAATAAAACCTATATTTTTTAGAGGAATAATGATTTTCTCAATATTATCAAGTGATTCAATAGCAACGGCGATATCTATTATTGGTTTAGCTACAGAGTTTGGAATAGCAGTACTTCCAATATGCTGTATATCAATTAGAAAATCAGCTATTACTGATGATATTAGTTCTTTTTCCTGTTTGAAAAGCTCTTCCCACTGTGGATTATATGGTTTTAACTGAACCAAACCACGTTTTAAACCAATCATCAAACCCATCTTAAAAATAGCTTATTTAGATTTTTTCATGACTCATAATAGTAAAATGATGATGACTCCCTCCCTTCGCATTGACAGAGACCTTACTTTTTGTTCTTATGAACTATCAGCTGTTACTATTTCCATTAATCCTAATATTTCGAGTAGTTTTCTTTCTAAATCTATTCCTACTACACCTGCTAATGCTAAAGTACTAAGAAGACTCTCAATTAATTCATCCTCAATAGTGGGATCACATTCTAAACCTTCACAGTCAGCTAATATTTGGCTAGCAAAAGCATTCAACATTTTTTCTCCCATTATTCTGCTTGGAGTTTTTGGAATATTCATTACATCTAATTGTTTTACACTGTTTCTACTGTTAATGAGTTCAAGCAGTTTTTTTTGTGCCTCGCTGATTGTTACCATCATCATCACCTATTCTTCGGAGTTTTTCCTATTTATACAGAGATAATATTTACTTTTAAATTCATCTAATATATTTACTTAACGGTTTATTGTTCCACTAGAAATCTAATAGAATAAATTTTATTTTCCTTAGAGGTGGATTCGTTAAAGAGAGGGGCTGAATCTACAAAGAACCCCCATTTCCATTGGAAATCGTGGGGAGGGGCTTTAAACGGTCAAAAGACAAAAAATCGTCAAGCTTAAGGTTTTTGTCGGGAGTCTGTAAACTGATTTTTGTCGGTAAGTGTAATACCACAATATTATCAAGAAAAGTGGTTTTCACGTCAATTTTTCAGAGGTTTATACTAAAACAAATCTTTTCGATATCGAAATGTTAAAAAAAGGAGGAAGTGAAGACAATCCAACATGGGCCAGTAGATCAGTTGGGAGATCGCATCGCTTGCACCGATGAGGCCTCGGGTTCAAGTCCCGACTGGTCCACCACTTTTACCTACTAGAGTTAAAGATTAAAGAAAGGTTTTTGTTTTCAAATAGAATAAGGATTTTGAAATGATGATTTCTGCAATTATTCCAGTTCATAATGAAGAAGGTAATGTTATACCTGTATACCGTGAACTAAAAGAGATATTGCAGAAGGTAACAACTGATTTTGAGATAATTATTGTAGACGATGGATCAAAGGATACTACCTTGGATAAACTTCTTTCACTCAAATCTAAAGAAGAAAAACTGTGTATTATTCAATTTGATAAAAACTATGGTAAAAGTGCAGCTCTTTCAGCTGGATTTGACAATGCAGAAGGAGATTCTATCATTACACTTGATGGAGATGGCCAAGATGACCCAAATAACATTCCTAATCTAATCAGCGCCTTAACAGAAGAATACGACTTTGTTTGTGGTTGGAGAGTTGAACGTAATGATACATTTCTTAAGAAAACTGGCTCGAAAATTTATAACTTTCTAAATAAGGTAATTAATCGAAGTATAATTCATGATAACAATTGTATGCTGAGAATTTATAGAAAAGAAGCTGTTTCGGATTTAAAATTAACAAAGGGGGCACATAGATACATCCCAACAATTCTTACCAGTAAAGGTTTCAGAATTGCAGAAATAAAAGTCAATCATAGACCAAGATTAACAGGAAAATCAAGTTATGGTTTCAAAAGGCTTTTTGTTGGATTCTTTCATTTATTCAGATTTCGTTCCTTTAACAGAATTAAGCCCAAGTCAATATATGCAATAGAAAAGAAATATGGTTTTGAGGAATAATATCAAATAGATCATACTAGCTTCTGTTCTTTCATCCAGTTAAAAGCATCCTGAAAAGAATCTTTTATAGAATATTCAGGTTCAAAACCCACTAATTTGTTAATTTTATCTAAACTATATACTCTTGTCCTACTGAATTGATTTACTCTTCTACGGGATATTTTTGGTGTTGATTTCTTTATTCTGGCCATTGTTTCACTAAAAACAGCTGCAGTTATTGCTAGCGGGAAGCTTATTTCATCAAATACAGGTTCTTTTCCTGTAATTTCTCCGGCCATTTCAAATAACTCCCGAGCAGTGCAAGTTGAACCAATAACATGAAAGGCTTCACCATTAGCTTTTTCTGTAGCTCCACACATAACTAAAGCTCTAGCTACATCCTTATGATGAACAAAAGAAACAACAGCTTTACCTGTTCCAACAAGAGGTATCTTTCTTTCCTTCA
>JAGLXK010000659.1 GCA_023132955.1 Candidatus Heimdallarchaeota archaeon | reverse complement strand
TTGCTCGTTCAAACTAAAACTTAAAAGCAACTCTCTTTTCCTAAGATTATAACTTATCAAGGGTTGTTTAGAGTGGAGAAAGTTTCCTTCAGAGAATCAATTAAGAACATGAATTATAATGTCAAATTGGTTTTTCTTTTCTCATTTTTCACATCATTTGGGAGAGGAATTTGGATGGGTAATGTGCTGACAGCATACATCTATTTCTTCACAAATAAATCCAATATTATTGTTGGTCAGACCTCTTTAGCTATGGGACTGACCATGACTGTTTTTGTTCTTCCTTCTGGTTATTTTGCAGATAAAATTCGTCGAGACATTCTATTAAAAATCGCTTCAGTTGTTGGAGTGGTTGGTCTTGTAGTTATTCAATTTGGCAATACCATTACAACCATCTTCGTCGCTCTTGCCTTATGGGGGTTGTTTCAAGCTCTAACTAGACCTTCTTTAGAATCTATTTTTGCAGATTCTGTTGAATCAGGAAAGAGAACGAAAGTCTATTCCTTGGTACACTTGGTCAGGCAATTAGCTCAAGCAATTGGACCCTTTGCTAATGTTCTTTTCTTCCTTTGGCTTGGTAATGAATGGACACTCAAGAATATGAAAAACGTAATGCTTATTGGAATTCTAATCACTTTTATATCCATTATAATTATGGTGTTTTTCAAAGACAATAAAAGTCTAGGGAGTTCAAGTGAATCCATTGAAGAAAATATGGTAGAGACAGAAGAATTGAAACATAATGGGCTTTCATCAAGGTTGTCTGTTAGTAGAGCAACTAAGCTTATTCCATATCTTTTGGTTGGTTCAAACATTATAATTGGAGTAGGTGCTGGTATGACGATCAAATATTTTCCCCAGTTCTTTATAGAACAATATCATCTAGAACCTATTTGGGTTCAGATAATTATGGGTCTGACAGCTATTTTCACAGGATTATTGGCACTTCTTGCACAAAAGTTTTCTGTAAAACGAGGGCGACCACTAATAATTTTCTCTGTTCAACTCATAGCTACACTTTGTTTATTTGGAATAGCATTCTACCCAAACATCTGGCTATTAGTACCTCTGTTTATAACTAGGGGAGCATTGATGAATGCAGGTCAACCCTTGAGTAGATCGATTCTCATGGATGTAGTTCCGAAAAATAAAAGAGGAAAATGGAATTCTTTGGAAACGCTGGCGTGGGGATTTTTTTGGAACTTCTCAGCTTTGATAGGTGGTTATATAGTAGGTGACATTGATCCCAGATTTTGGTTAGTCTTTGTAGTAACTGCTTGTGTTTACCTTGTTGGAATCATTCCTCTCCTGTTCCTAATTCCTCTTGTAGGCAAGGAAAAATACGCGGAAAAAAGCACCTAGAAGGTTAGTTTTTTTACTTTCAGTGTAGCCTTTCATCTACTGATTTATATATTAATTTCAACGATAGTTTCTTGGAGGAGGTTGAAAT
>JAGLXK010000658.1 GCA_023132955.1 Candidatus Heimdallarchaeota archaeon | reverse complement strand
AAAATGGTTGTTCCAGGACTTTCTTCTGTTCCAGCAAAAAGACCGCCAATCATGACAGTTGAAGCTCCAGCAGCAATAGCTTTTGTGAGATCGCCTGAATTACGTACTCCACCATCAGCTATAATGGGAATATTATAGTCCTTGGCAACTTTAGCACAATCCATAATAGCTGTTAATTGAGGAACACCGCAACCTGTAACAATTCTAGTGATGCAATTGTGAACTGCTATTCTGTTAGTCAAATACGAATTGTCCTCATCTACTTCCAAATTATAGACGATTGTTTCCCTGTTTTCTTTTTCAACAGAATGAACTTTCAGATAGATATATGCCTCATCAGCCCAAATTTGCTGAGCAGATTTAGTTACTTTCAGATACTCCTCACTTGGATAAAAGGTATCCATAAATCTATCATATTGGGAACCTGAAATAATAATTTTGTAAATATCTGACCATCTCTCTTCTCTTTTCTTCTCTTTTGAAATAGTTGGTAGAAATCCTAAGCGAATAAGAATCTCAGACATTTGAAAAGCAAGAGATGCAGATACAGTTTTGTATGATGCTTTTCTTTTTTCGCTAATGCTTCCATCACCATAAAAGGCTCCTTTAATTAATTCAATCAAAAGATGATTTTCTTGTTCAAAAATAAAATTTGGAAATTTCTTGTTTTTTGAACCTAAAGGAAAGATTCTTTCAAAGAAAGAGGCGATGTAATGAGAATAAACTCTAACTTCTGCTGAATTTTTAGTTTTATGATATCTAACTTTTGTATTAGCATATCCAAAAGTGTTCTTAACTAAATTTTTTACATTATTATGATAATCAGTTTCATCTTTTGAAAAACCAAAAACTAGTTGTCTGTTGTTTTTTGCTCCAATAACAAAACCTTCAGCAACAAAATATCCAAATAATCTCATTAAATCTTCATTTAATTTAATGTAACGATTAATAGTTAGTGGATCTATTGTTCTCTGATAATCAACTGAATCAAGATATTCATTAACTTCTTGATTTAAAATCATATCTTGAGACTTACCACCTTTAACTATATTTCCTATAATTCTTTTTGTTGTTGAAAAACGAATAGCTAAATCATTAAAAGATTCTTTGTTTGGGTTGAATCCTACTTTGTTTGACCACACTTTTCTATCATCAAACAAACAGTTAACATAATCGGTCAAGTCAAATTGAAGTTTCTTTGTTTTTCTTGCTATAGTCCTAGGAACAACAACCAAATCTCCACGTTTAAGTGATGAAGCTTCGAGCCATTCTAAGCCTAGATTATGTTTCTTCTTATCAAAATAATATTTAGAACCGAATTTCTTTATCTTCTCCTCATCAGAATCGAAGGAAATTGCTAAAACTGGATGCTCTGAGGTGATCTTTATATTTCCAGGAGAACCTTTGATGTTAATATTATAAATATCCCCACTAAATTTCCGGGTATATTTCTTTGTAACTGAACGTTTGTTATTCCTATGAGTAACTACTATGTCCCCTGGTACTACATCTTTGATTCTCTTAACTGAATAATCTGACATAGTAATTAGAGTATCACCCTCGAGACAAATACTTCCAGGACCCACGCCTACCTTGACGGCATCACATCCAGCTTCAATGAGAGCTTTTGTTCCCTCTCCAGTAGCCACATTACCCGCAATAATTTCGATATCACTGAAATTCTTCCTGATTTCCTTGACTGTATTAACAGCTAGGTCAGAATCTCCATGTGCAATATCGATGACTAAAGCATCAACATCAGCATTGACAAGTTTTTCAGCTCGATGCAAGTAATCTCCGCGAACACCAATTGCAGCTGCAACCAGCAATCTCCCTTTAGAATCTTTAGAAGAATCCGGTAAAACTTTACTTTTGATAATATCTTTAGAAGTGATTAATCCTTTTAGAAATCCTTTTTCATCTATTAGGGGTAACTTTTCCATTCTATTCTTTTGAAGATAATCCTTAGCAGATTCTATTGTTATATCAGGAGAAGCAGTGACCAAATCAGTTGACATTAAATCTGAGATTTTAGTTACCCCATCTTCTTCAAACATAATATCCCGAGTTGTAAGAATACCTACTAGTTTATCAGAGGGATCTGTGATGAGAATACCAGAGATTCCTTTATCTTCCATCATAGCTCTAGCATCATCTAAGGTGTTTTCAGGTCTTAATCGATAAGGGCGATCAATCCTAATCATCTCAGAACGTTTAACCTTAGTTACTTCAGAAACATGATCCTCAACAGACATAAAACGGTGAATGATACCTATAGCACCCATTTGAGCCATAACTATAGCCATCTTACTTTCTGTTACTGTATCCATATTTGAACTAACAATAGGTACATTCAATTTTATGTTTCGAGAAAGATAAGTAGAAGTTTCAACATCTTTTCTAGATGTAACAGAGGAGCGTTTTGGTACTAAAAGTACATCATCAAAAGTTAATCCTTCACGCATAATCTCAGTCCAATGAAAAAATCCATGGATATTTAAAAGGGTTGTTTACCAAGATAAAAATTTTGCAAAATGAAGTAATTAAATGTTAAATTAAATTGAAAAATAGCAAAATAAGGAAGAAAGAAGAATTGCTGATTTTATTCTTCTCATAGTAAAGAGAAATATTGTGTGAATTTCTTAATATATTTCATACCTTTGATTTTTAATTTACCAGTCAAGATTGCTTTTAATGGTTTAACCTTTCCTACACCCAATCCTAAGAAAGTAGATCTAGTGGTTATTAAGACACCATCGCATTCGTCTGAGAGTTTCTTTATCTCATCTTTGGTGTTATTAACTGGATAAAAAGAAAGTTTTCCTTCCTTAATTACTACTTTCACTGCATGAGGATCATCTTTGGCCACAAGTAAGAGAGAATAATCATCACTAGAGTAATTCTGTTTAAATTGATCATTTGTACTTAAATCCTTTATCATAGAATAGATTATTCCTGCAAATCCTTTGTAAGGTTTCAAATCCTCATAAATTGGTAAAACCATCTCCATTGTTTTCCTGAAACGGATTATGACTTCGTCTATTATTTTCTCATCCATTGCAGTTGAAAGCATAAAACCGATAACACCTCTTGAAATTCCATATAAACCGTTAATTGGCATAGCAATCCTAAGATATTTTGAAAGCTCAAAATAAGGTATAGTATTGAAAGAAATTTCTCTTTTATTCTGAGCAACAACATCTGGAAACTGGACATAAGTAATTGATTGAACACCGCCAACATAGCAGTCTACTCCAAGTTCACCCATAATCTCACGAAGACCTTTTCTCAGTCTATCACCTAGTTTACCTAATCTTTCAACTTCCTTTTCATCATATAATTCTAAAGCTGTTTTACCTGCCGCCATAGTAAGTGCGTTCCCACTGAAGGTTCCAGAATGCATGACAAAATTCTTTTTTGTAGGATTGAATTGTTCCATAATCTCTCTTTTACCTCCAAAAGCTCCTATCGGTAATCCTCCACCTATGGCTTTTCCAAGAGCTGTAAGATCAGGAGTTATACCAACAACTTTTTGCATTCCACCAGTTGATATTCTGAAAGTGATTACTTCATCTAAAATCAACAGAATATTATACTTCTGTGTTAATTCCCTCAAACCTCTAAGATAATCAGGACTAGCTAAAACACCTCCAGCATAACCCAAAACAGGTTCAATTATTAGAGCAGCTATTTTCTTATGATGTTTTTTCATGATTTTTTCTGCTGCTTTTAAATCATTAACTGGAACAACATAGATGTCATTCAAAACAGACTTTGGAATACCTTTTTCTACACCAGGTTTAGGCATTCCTTCATTCAATAGAGCTGAATCAAAGTTTACACTAACATAATCATGCGATCCATGATAACAGCCATCCATTAGTATGATTCCATCTTTACCAGTATAAACTCTAGCTGCTCTCATTGCAAACATAGTTGCTTCAGTTCCAGAGTTACAGAATCGGATTTCTTCAATAGATGGAACACGTTCACATAGAATTTTAGCTAATTCATATTGACCTGAAGTTGGTGCATTATGAGCAGTTCCTAATTTTGCTTGTTTCTGTAAAGTTTCAGTTATCTTTGGGTGAGCATGACCATGAAGAAGGACAGTCATGTTGTTTTGGACATCAATGTATCTATTTCCATCAACATCTTCTAGGTATGTCCCTTCTCCTTTTGTAACATAAAATGGGTAGGGATAAAAGTAGGTAATATTTCTTGTTCCTCCCCCAGGCAACCATTTTCTCGACTCCTCAAATATTTCTTTAGATTTGGGAGTCATTTCTTCATATTGTTTAACGATATTAGCTTTAACTTCTTCTAAATCCCGAGAAACCATTAAAATTCATTCCAGAGTGCTTATCAATGAACAGAAATTAAAAAACTATATTATAAACTTTTATTCTTTTAATTACATAAGTATCATTCAGCTATTTATGTATAGAAGAAAAAAAGTAAAAAAAGAGATTAAGAATACACTTACTCTTCAGTTTCT
>JAGLXK010000657.1 GCA_023132955.1 Candidatus Heimdallarchaeota archaeon | reverse complement strand
ATGTGGCGTCCCCATGATGTGCTTTGAGCACTTCTAAAGAATTTGTACAAAATTCATGTCATAGCTCAAGTTTTAAAAATAAGTTTTTAACCGAATATGAGTATTGATTTAATCAGAATAAATTAATTCCTAAACTTTAGTCAGATGTAATTGTGAAAAAAAACCAGTTATACCTGAGAAGAGATAGGTGAAAAAATGGACAAAAAAAACTTCAAGTATTTATTTGGTCCTGTTCCATCTAGAAGGTTAGGCCGTTCTCTAGGTGTCAGTCCTATTCCACCCAAAACATGCAATTTTTCTTGTATCTACTGCCAGTTAGGAAGAACAACTAATTTTACAAATAAAAGGGAAGAGTTTTACCCAGTAGAAGAAATAGTTGATGAGCTTAAGGAAGCTCTTAAACAAAATATTGACATTGATTATATTACTATAGTTGGAGATGGGGAACCAACGTTGTACAAAGAACTAGGGGAGTTAATATCAGCAATTAAAAAATTATCTACAAAACCTGTAGCAATAATTACAAATGGGGCACTTCTGTATCAAAAAGAAGTTAGAGCTGATCTTCTTGAAGCCAATGTAGTTATGCCAACCTTAGATGCTTTTGAAGCTAACATGTTTCGAGCAATAAATAGACCACACAAAGAACTTGAACTTAATAAGATCATACAAGGGATGAAAACTTTTAGAGAGGAATATAAGAATCAAATTTGGCTAGAAGTAATGTTAGTAAAAGATTTAAATGATTCTTCGGAGACACTTAAAGGAATCAAGAAACTTATTGATTTTCTTGAAGTTGATAAAACATTCATTAACATTCCAATTCGTCCTCCAGCAGAAAAATGGGTTAAAATACCAACACAAGATCGTTTAATTGCAGCTAGGAAAATTCTAGGTGCTGAAAGTATTTCTCATTATGATGAAATATTAATTGAAAGTGTAGATTCAGAAGCTGATCCTGAAACAAAAATACTGGATATTACTCAAAGACATCCATTAAGAGAAGAGCAAGTATTTTCTCTTTTTCCTGATTTTCCTGAAGTTCAAGTTTTACAAATTCTCAAGAAAATGGAAACTAAGGGGATTTTAGAACTTAGAATCTATAACAAAAAACGTTTTTGGGAAATACCAAAAGATAAGAATAAGAAAAATAAAACTACAAAGACTCTTCGCTAATAATCTTCAAACCAAAATTATTCAACAATCCAGATTTCTATCTGGTTATGTTGACTAATAGCTTCAGCTATTTTTGCTCTTACGGCTTTTAAATAACGCCAAACTGAGGTTTGTGAAATATCTAACTGCTCTGCTATTTGTTGTTGTGTCAGCTCTTTGATGTCAGATAATTGTAATAGTTTTAATTCAAAACTTGTTAAAGTTATTACTCCTTGGGTTCTTGGAACTCCACGCGGGAAATCTATTGGATAAGCTACTGGTGGTCGTCCTCTTCCTCTCCCCCTACCCATTCCTCTTCCATATCCCCTTCCTTGTCCATATAATCTTTTTCTAGGAAAAAAATTGTCGTCATCAGGAGGATTATCTGAATTTGTCATTGAACTAACCTTCACTCTTAAGATAAGTAAAAAAAAGGAAATAAAAGAATATTGCTTTTTATGACTAATCTTGAGATTTTTTTATTGACTTAAGCTTGACTATTTCCTTTTGTAAATCCTTGATAGTTTTTTCTATCATAGAAATTTCATAGTCTAAGGCATCCGGATTAGTTGGTCTTCCAAAAGTATCATAAATAGCTCCCTCAGGTGGGGGAGTAATAGTAGGATCTGGAAACTGTGAACTATAACCTGGCATTGCCCACCAGCCACGAGGACGATCTGGATACCAGTCACAATTGGGACTTGCCCATCTTCTACCTCTACCGTAGCCTCCAGCTGGTCCTCTACCATAACCATAACCAGCACCATAGCCGGGACCATAAGCATACTGTCTATATCGATATGTCGTTTTTTTTCACCTTTATGAATTATTACTCAATATTCAGTAAACGTGAATCTATTTAAGTTTTTCGAATTATGGGTATTAATTCACAATAAATATTCATGCTATTGCGAGGTTAAATTAAAAAAAGTCATAGAAAAAAAAGGAAAAGAAAAAAGTTAGTTTAGGTCCAAATTACTAGTTGGGCGATATAAGGTCCTCCAAGGCCCCCTTCTAATGTACCTTTGATCAGCTGACCTTCCCAAGCACCAGTGCCAAAGCAGTTAAAGATTCCAGTTAAATAACCACTTTTAATTTTGAAATGCATTTTTCCAACAAAACCAACAGCATTACCTTCACCGTAGAATCCGTTAAAATCGAAATATCCTCCGCCTACACCGTTCCAAGTTGCAAAGTTGAGCATTACATTTCCACAATAAAAGAAATCACCAGAAAAATCTGATACACTAAAAGTCACAACACCTATATGAGGAGTGTTTCTGGCTTGATAGATTCCACCATTAGTCATCCAATCCTTTTCAGGAAATCCTGAGACCCACATAGCATAGTCAAAGTCTATCACTGTTCTATCAGCTGGTTTTGCTTGGACCATAAATCCAAGAGAAAATGAGCAAAGAAGAACTAACATTCCTAGTAAAACTGTTTTTTTTCCAATTTTCATTTTTTCACCATTTTTTAACTCTATTGTAATATAGAGATTTACAATAGATTCTTATTTTCGGTTCAAAATATATAAGAATTAGCTCTAGCTTATCGTGAAACTGTTTTAATACTGATATGAAGTAAGTGTGAATCTTGCATTATTTGGCAATATAGGGGGCTAAGAATAGAATTCGGTAAGAAAGCCACATCTTTTTTTATTCTTAAACTTTTAGTAATGCAAAATAATATCCCCTGTATCTAAAACAACCTCATTATACATTATTTTCTGTTGTCCCAGAGCAAGTTTCACATTAAAAAATTTGAAAGGTAAAGGGTTGTCATTTAAGAAGTCTCTACCACCCATTAACTGGTAATGCAAATGTGAATAAGTTGTTGCAGAACCAGAGAAACCTATTTTGGCTATCTCTTGACCTGTTTTCACCTTTTCTCCAACTTTCACTCTACAACTACCTTTTAACAAATGATAAAGATGACTAAACTCGTTCTCATTGTGTTTTTTAAAGAACATGAAAAATCAATAAAATCATTGGAGAGAGTTTAGAAAAATAAAGAAAAGAAAGGACACTTTATGTCCTTTCAATGCAAAATTATTTTTTCAATTGTTTCTTCTTCCTGAAAATACTAATAGTTGCTACAAAAATTGAGATGAATAGTAGTGCATAACCAATTGATACAATCTGATTTCCAAATTCAGGTACTACAGGTACTGTATCATAGTTGTAGTTTATGTGAATAGAGTAAATGTGATCACTTCTATCACTTAAACCTGTTAATTCTACTCTCCATCGCAAATCATCTCCAGGAAAAGCGAAAACATGTGATACATCTGGAATCACTGCTTCCCAGTGAAGACCACCATCTGCTGAAAGCAAGAATTCATAAGAACTTGACAGAAGATCAAGAACATCTGCAGAAAGTATAGCATCGGTTATTTCAACACCTATCGCTGTACTGACTTTTGTTGATTGAGCCATCACTGTACCAGGTATATAAGTATCTCCTGCACTTTCAAAGTGTCGAAGAATAACTAATGAGGACATATTAGCTACATAAGTATAGTCCCCATAACTTGAAACTTGTAGAGCTCCAGTAGCGTCAGCATAGTTAGTTGCTTGATAATTTCCGAAATCAGTTGTATCAACTAGATGAACTCCTTGAGAGCCAGCAGCATTCATTACGTAAGGACCAAAATTCCAAACTCCATATGAATGAAGATATTGTGCATTTACGAAAACATCATTAATCCACCAGATGCCATAAGGATCTGTGACATTGTAGAGGACTAACCAATCTCTATCTGAAGTATATGCAATATCACCGTCAACCTTGATATCATAGTAACGACCCCAGGAATTAATATTATCAGCGAGTACCTGATTGGTTAGGTCTAAAGTTTGATAGACAGATACGGTTGGCTCAAATAATTCTGATCCATCCACTAGATAAACATGTGGTCCTTGTACCCAAAGTGCGGTTATATTTGTACCAAAATGTGGTTCATGAAGCACATGAGGTGTACTTAGTAAGTTTGGATGAGTTACATTAAGGACAACATATCCACCTTGTTGCCAGGAAATATATACTAAATCTCCAGCTACAAATACATCTAATAGTTGATTACCACTAATATATCCTTCTTGCTTTATATTTGCAGGATCCTGAATATTATAGATGTAATAAGCACCATCTGCTATAAGATGAGCAAAGGTTCCTTCAACATCAAGTTTTCGGAAATTACCTCCAACAGGAGTTACATGATCAAGCAGAATTGGATTATTAGGATCACTAACATCAAGTGTATAGAAACCATCAGGTCCCCCAGCTACATAAGCTATATCACCTAAAACTCTTACATCCCAAGCTTGAAGCCCAGTGAAAGCATTTACGTAATAAGATTGGGAGAAATCTGTAATTCCAGGACCAGCACATATTCGAAAAGTGTGTATTCCATCATCAGATGCAACAACTAGAATACCTCCGTATAGGTCAACATCCCAAACATAAGGTAATGGCATTGCAGTTACATAAGCTAAGTGATTGTGACTTGCTACATCCAAAACACATACTCCACCTGGACCATCTGCAACAAATAGAGTATTGCCTTGAAGTACCATTTGAGATGAGATTCCAACTGTATCATACATGTCTTTTAGGACAGGAAGTGAAGGGTTACTGATATCAACTAAAGCAACACCAGCTGCACCACAAGAAACATAGGCAAAATTACCATCTAGTATAACATCTGTTGCATTTCCTGGAAGACCCAAATAACCTATTTCTACGGGTGAATATTTATTTGAAACATTCAAGATGTAAAGTCCATCAGTACTTGCAGCAATATAAGCAAAATGTCCTTCAACTTCTAAACCTAGAGCCATATTGGAATTCCAATTAGGGTTAATTTCAATCAAATTAGAAGGATTTGCAGCATTAGCAATTTGAAATGATCTATCACTTGCAGAATTGTAGACAGTATAATAGACAAGGTATCCTTCAGGATCAATATCGGTGACAGTTCCATCTTTGTCAATATAATCATAATATACACCTGACCCATCTAATTCATACGGTCTACTAATATTGTATGTATTAAATGTTTGACCTAAACTATCTCTACCGGTATATCCAACATCTCCATCAACAGCAATTGCTAGTGTTCTGTCCAATGAATCTCTTTCACTCAACAAAAGAATGTCACTTGGATTGTTTATACTGTAAGCTCCTATAGTATGGAAGTGACTTGATCCATCATATTGAACAACATAAACCTTTCTTCCTTGAACGTCTATTCCTCTTGCTGGAAATGGTGTATTATAAAAATCTAGTAATGCCCAAGAGAAATCTCTGGTATTAGTTAAAGCGCCTGTACCCCATCCCCAAGCTGTTGTGACTGGGTCCTTGTAGGTCTCAAAATCAAAATCCTCATCATGAAATCCTGTAATTGAAAGTTCATAATCAGAATTATCATTAACTAGTCCATTTACATGTGTTAAAGTAATACTACTTGTAGCGAAAACAAACACAAGTAAAAGACCTATAATTATACTTTGTTTTTTCATTAATTTCATTTTTTTTCCTCAAAGAACAAAATAAGTTCTAGCTATTTGTTATACAATGGTCTAATATAAGGTTTATTCAGAAATAGCAGTATCTATTTGTCCCTGACTATTATAAATAGAGAACAATAGGATAATCGTTGTGTAAACTGCTATTTTGAAGACTTTGGTACTTCCTTTCAACAATAGACATTATCAAACGGTTTTAAAAGAATTTCCCAGAATGATTTTTGATAATTTATTAATCTAGAATTTGTGTCTTTTCTTTTGAAAAACAATTATAACAAATGCTAAGCTCCCCAATAATACTAATCCATCTATGTTTGAATGAGCAATCAATTCCTCAGCAATCATACCATCATTGTCGATTAATAGTGTTGTTTTATAAATTACAACATTGTATGGGTGAGAGTGACTTGCAAAATCAGACCAGAAAGTTATCTTACTCGGAGGAACAATTGAACTGTTATAATCTGGTATATCAAACCTCATACCAAAGCTTATAGTTGTAACTCCAGATTCAATTGTGTGATTAGTTATTACACATAAACCTGTAGTGCCTTCATATTCAGCATAAAATCCTTCTATATCAACTATCATATAAGGATACAATAGATTACTATGAGGTGTTGTAATGTGTTTTATATCACCAGAATTAGTAATATTATATGTAATTATCATATTAAAGGAAGTGTAATTATCTCCAAAATGACAAGAGGGTGGCCATTCAACATCACTTAACACTATTATAAGTGAATTATTAGCAGAAGTTGATGAAAGGTTCATTAATAACAGTAATGAACATAGTACAAAAACATATAAAACTAATTTACTTCTGTGTGACAATTGATTCATGTAAACTATCGCAATTAAGTTAATATGTTTATTTGTGTTAATTGAAACACCAAAATATACCACTTATGGAAAAAAATAGTTGAGCGGGGTAAAATTAATCATTTTTGATAAGATAATAGATTGAATTATATTTATTACAGCCTATTTATAATTATTATTGAACGCCTATATTTATAATTACGAAGTTATATTTATTGAAGAAGATTTATGAATAAATTTATATTTAATTAATACCTATTACAATTAGTTGGACATAATAGGGGATAAATAGTGAACCAAAACTGTAAATGCTGTCTATGTGGTTTTTCATCAAATCGAAAATTAGTACATGCAGAAGACGGAAAATGCTATTGCGTTGCTCACTTTTTATTTCTAATTTTTCAAAAAGAAGTGAATAAGAATGCAAAATGTTAGTGAGACTAAAGGGGATATTTTTCAAATTATGAGAAATGGCAAATCTATACGATCGTTTGATTCTATTATTTCTGCAGTAGATTTTATGGTTTGGTTTATTCAAGAAGAGGTAAAGCATGATGGAGTGAATGGCAATCAATATGAATTGTCTCATCAACAGGATAACCATATTGATCATCTTATAAGATTTCCAACTGAAATAGAGAATGTTAAGAAAAAAGATATTCATCCATTCTTACAAAATGTTTTGGAAAAAGGTATTTTCGATAATGAAGGATATATACATGAGATTACCCACAATTTACTAGTTCTAGATGAGCTAAGAAACAAGAAATATACTATAATAGGGGGAAATGATAGCTTTTTAGACTTGATAAAATATGTAGATATTACTGAATACAGTTTAGCATATTGTCCAAAGTGTAAGAGCGTCCAACATTGTAAAATAGAAGGCTGTGATGGACTCATCTCCTTTACATGTGACAATTGTAATGAAGTAATATTTGATGCATTTAGAAATAAATAGGATATAGATAAAGAAAGGTAGTTGAGCGAGGTAAAATTAATCACGCTCAGATCTAGAGATAGTCTTCATTTGTTTTTATTTTTCTCATATACAAATATTCCAATAACGTATATAACAATACTAATTGCGAAAAGTATACCCAATCTCATCCAAAGTTGGGGATCAGTTAAAGACCATCCAGCAAAAATCCATCCTAATCCTTCAGTTGTATAGATGCTCGGAAAGATCCATTTAAATGTCCCTGCACCCATAAATTCTGCAGGAATAAAGGTTGCAAATATCTGTTGAGGTACGATAAAAATAAAAGCAAATCCACCTGCTGCACCTGCACTTTTTGAAAAGTTCGCTGTGATCAATCCTAATCCTACTGAGCAAAAGGTTAGAAGCACCACAAACACAATCGCTAGTAAATATCCTACTGCTGAGTTTTGTGGACGATATCCAACAGCAATAGCAGTGACCAATCCAAGCACTAGTTGGATGAATGGTTTAATTGTATAGGATATCAGTTGACCGAGTATATATTCTGCGGAGGTTAATGGAGTCGTATTGATTCTTCTTTGTAAACCCAACTCACGTCCACCAGCAACAGATGCGGCAACATCAAATATCGATAGTAAACTACCATATGCAAGCATTCCTGGAACCATTATTTCGAAAATACTGTAAGTTTCATGCCATCCATAGTTATTACCCATAGTTAACCCGAAAATCAGAATAAGTACCGGAACTAATAACATGGTGAATACTGAAGTAAGTGGTTCAGTAAGTATTCTTTGCATCTCCAACTTAACAATGGAAAAAGTTCTTTGTAGATTCATGATTACATCCCCTCTAAAATTCTTCTACCAGTAATTTTCATAAAAACCTCTTCCAGATCCTTAACTCCATGCTCCTTAATTAATTCCTTTGGAGGTCCTATAGCGATCAATTTACCAAAATCAATGATAGCCACTCTATCACAAAGTGCTTCCGCTTCTTCAATATAATGAGTTGTTAACATGATTGTTCTCTCCTGTTTTTTCATGGAACCAAGAAACTCCCAAACTTTGCGTCGGTTTCGAGGATCCATTCCAACTGTAGGTTCATCTAAAAATAGAATGTCAGGATCGTTTATCAATGAAATGATTAAACTGAGTTGTCTTAACATTCCACCACTGTAATTTTTTGCTAATCTCTTTCGAGCATCATATAACCCTAATAGCTTTAGCAGTTCTTCTGAACGTTCCTTTATTTGTTGTTTCGACATCAAATACATGTCCCCAAAAAACTTAATGTTCCCTAGACCTGAAAGAAATTTATGTACGGCTGGTTCTTGTGGGCAAACGCTAATCAATTCTTTAATCTTTTTAAGATCTGTTTGTACGTCATAACCCCCAACACTCGCTACACCCTCAGTTGGTGAGTATATTCCAGTTAAAATATTAATAGTAGTTGTTTTCCCCGCTCCATTCGGCCCCAAAAGTCCGAAGACTTCACCATTCTTTACCTGAAACGATATTCCATCAACCGCCTTAACGTCTTCCATCTTTCTTTTCCCAATAAAATGTTTCTTCAAATCCATTACTTCAATAGAATTGGAATTAGGAAGATCTTTATTCATTCCAAAATTTGAATCTTCTTTTTCTTTATATTCTGTCATTGTTTTTTCACACTCTATGTGTCTTTTTTTGCTTATTTTTTCACTAATTTTAATCTTAAAAAGCTGAATGGCAGTACTCTCTGATAGGACATTCTGGACATTTTATCTTCAACATATAGAAGAAATTTCCCACCACTGTAGCTATAAAACTGATTAGAGGTATTAGAGGTATTAAACCATATATTGAGTAATTTAAAACAATGCCAATGATAGTTAGAACCACAGGTACAAACCATACCAAGAACACTGCCCATGACCAATTCTTTTGACCTACATGCTTATGTAGAAGCGTTTTACCCCATACATCTACAGACATCAGTTTCTTTGTAGTCTTCCCTGTCTCTTCATCTGTTGAAGATTTAATAATTCTGAAATAACAATGTTCACACATTGTAAATGGCATTAGCACAAAGTAAAACAAAAGAGAATATACTGAATAAGCAACAGCTGCCCATAAATTGAGATAATATGACCCCCAGGTGCCAAGAGCTATTAGAAACAAAACAATTAGTATAGGTATAGGTTTATAAAACGGACACCTTTGGATATATCCAAAAAAGAAAAACTTAGATTTCTTTTCTTCCACCATATTTATTCACAACAAGTTTTAACCTAATTTTTATTTAAACTTAACTTGTCATTTTCAATAAACAAAGAAACTCAAATTATTTTTTATAATATTTCATCGCTTCTTCTTCTTTTCCAAGTTCAAACCTTCAAAAAGAAGAGTAGTTATAACCTAATTGTCTAATGTATCAACCACTCTGGTAAATTTTTTTGGTCTTACAGTTCTTCGATAGTCTCCTTAAATATCACATTTCTCTTCCGTAAGTATTCAATAACTTGGTGATAGACTTCTGAATGTTTTCCTAATAGTTCTGGAGGAATGATTCCTTTTTCTTTGAATTTTCCTTCAAGTACAATTTGAGCTACAGCTGTACAAGTATATCCTGTTGTTCTTGCTATAGAGAAAATGCGCTTCTCTCTATCGTACTTATCAATCATATCATAAGTATAACGTAGTTTCTTGTCATCTTTCATTCCTTCAATAACTATCTTCATAATAGTATGATCTTCATCTCCCTCTTCAAACATCCAATGATCAAGTAGAAGTTTACCTGTTAGCTCAATTGGTTTGATTTTTTTTCCTTTTACATCAATTTCCTCTGTATTGAGGAATCCTGCATCTATTAGCATTTGCATCTTTTCTATATGATCAGGATATCTCAGTGTTTTTTCTTTCATGAAAGGGATATCCATTGTCTTGATGAGAGTTCTAAGACCATCAGTATTGATAGCTACTAGAGTTCCTACTTCTGGAAAATCTAATAATTCAAGTTCAGATAATGCTGGTTTAACAACTATCTCACTATTCTCAATATATCTCGCTAATAGGATATAATCCTCGATTACCTCAATGGGTGGATAAGGTGATTTATAATCAAAAAGCCAGTTTCTTTCTACCGGTAATCCCCCAACATAACATAGGAAACTTTCTGTTTTATCTAAGATTGAATCAATATAACCAAGTATGATGCTGCTTGAACCAGGAGCTACTCCACAGTCAACAACAGCAGTAACTCCTTTCTCCTTTGCTAATTTATCTAAGCTTAATGCATCTCCCTCATAATATGAGATATCTACTATGTTCTTTCCTGCTTCAATTACTGCTTTAAGAGACTTGTACCCCATAAAACTAGGAAGAGCTCCAATTACTAAATCAAAATCCTTTACAATATCTTTGATGATATTGGGATTGGATAAATCTGCACATATTCCATGAAGATCATAATCATGTGTCAGTTTATCTAAAACCTCTTGGTTAATATCAACTATTGAAACCTCAGTTGAGGGATCTTCTGCCAAATCTCTTGCAATAACATTTCCTACATATCCTGCTCCTAAAACAACAACTTTCATAATCTAAACCTCTAGGTATATACAATAATAGAAATAGATGAAGTTAAAAGATTATCAGTCGATTCGTAAAACTAAATTCTTCAATTCAATCTTTTGTACTTGATGTTCTTATTTCTTTGACATCAACAAGTGCAAATTCTATACTAGGTATCTCGGATAATTTTTGTTCTTCATCACTATCATAGTCTATATCATCTTCTACTTTACACGTATCAAATCTTGTAATATTTCATCGCTTCTTCTTCATTTCCAGGTTTAAAATTATCCCAGAACTCCTTTGGAGGATGACGCAGATCATAATCTATTCGAGTATCATGCAATACTCTAGAACAATATGAGTCTCCCTCCATAAGAGTATGTTCCATAGTTAGAATGATGTGATCACTATAGATAGCTCTGAATTTTTCATAATCACCATAACAGCAAGCAAGATATTTAAATTCAACATCAGGAAGATCTTTCATAGAATCTACACAAGTTGGACAATTCTTATTTTTGAAAGCGTATTTACCTTCTTCTAACATAGTGTGTACAATAACCCATTCAGAAGAAGTTGTATCACCAGATAAACGATTCTCTAACATTTTTTCAAGACTAACAAATTTGTCTCTATCCGGTGAAGGATGATCTATATAATAATTCGTTATATATCGCTTGAACAATTTCACTGCGTCTTCTCTGCCAATAGTTTCTGCTAAAGCTTCTAAGAAATAATAAGATGGGTATATCCATGCTTGTATAAGTGCTTTCATTGAAATTTCCACTTCATTAGTTTCCCATTCACCTCTTTCTTTTATCTGTAGTAGATGAAGATAATAATTTAGAGACGCTTTATTCAAATCTGGATATTGAATTAAATTCAGGAATTTTGAAAATATTTTTTCAAGTTCTCCAAAAGAATTTTTTGAAAAATCTTTTTCTACTAATCCCTGATATTTCTCTGTTAGATTCTTAACGTAATCAGTAATGATCTCTGAGTTTTCTTTAGCTACAAATCCAATAAAATAATCAAGTTTGCTCAATAAGACTTCTTCAATCTTCTCTAATGGTTTTATAGCTATAATCTTTTCTAAAGAATTCTCTTTGAATGTTCCAGTTTGTGTAAATTTCATTATAGAACCATTTTTTTTATGTTTAAACTTTAATAAGTATATTGCTGAAAATTTAATTATTACAAAGAATTGAAAAACAAAATGGCATCTACAAAGATTGTTATCATCGGAGCTGGCAGCTTACAATTTGGATTGGGAACATGTGGGAGCATATTTAATTCCAAAGTGTTAGAAGGAGCTACAGTAAGTTTGCATGACATAAATGCAGAGAATTTAGAGTATGCTAGAGAAGCTTGTCAAGCAAAGATTGATCATGACAATCTAAACTTCACTTTAGAATCTACAATTAATCGTAAAGAAGCATTGAAAGGTGCAAATTTCATAATTAACTCTATTGAAGTGGGACCAAGATTCTACTGGTGGGAGTTGGATAAGAAGATACCATTGAAATATGGAAGTCCTCATGTATTTGGGGAAAACGGGGGACCTGGAGGAATGTTTCATACAATGCGAATAGTTCCACCTATTTTGGATATCTGTGAGGATATTAACAAAATTTGTCCTGATGCTACTTTCATAAACTATTCCAATCCCATGCATAGAATTCTTCTAGCTATTAAAAGGAAATATCCCAGTCTAAAAACAGTTGGTCTTTGTCATGAAATTGCTTTAGCAGAACACCTTCTTCCAAAAATCTTGAAGATTCCTTTTGAAAAAATGGAGTTATGGTGTGGAGGATTAAATCATATGGGTTCAGTTATCAAAGCTAAACACAAAGACACAGGTGAAGATTTAATTCCAATAATCCATCAAAGAGGAGTTAAGTTTTTGAGAAGATGGAGATGGAGTATTCCCTCTAGACTTCTGCATCCAGTTGGTTTAACTCTTTACATTCTAGAACACTTTGGATATCTTCCTTATACTAATGATTCTCACTATGGGGAATATATTGGTTGGGCTAGAGAAGTTTCCAATATGAGAGGAATCAAGAATTTCTACAACATATACACATTTTATATTAATTTAAGTGGAAGAAGAATACGAAGGAAGATTAAGAGAAATAAAGGATACAAATTAGTGAAACCTGATCATGAAAGAGCTGTTCCTATCATCGAAGGAATTGTTTCCGATAGTAATCACCTAGAAATATCCGTAAATCTCCCAAATGACGGAATTATTACAAATCTTCCCGAAGATTTAGTTATAGAGTGCCCAGCAATTATCAACAAATCTGGAGTACAAGGTATACCACTCGGAGATTATCCAGAACCACTTGTTGATTTACTAAAAGAGGAAGCAATTGTACAAGATTTAGTAGTAGAAGCAACACTAAATAATTCAAGAGAATATGCCGTGCAAGCTCTTCAAGCAGATCCAAATTTCCCGCGTAAACATCTAATAGATAAATTCCTTGATGAAATGTTAGAAATTCAGAAAGAATGGGTTAAGCTAGAATAATCTCTTTGTTTTCTCTTCATTTACTTTTTTCTTTTTCGAACAAAGAATATACCAACACAAATAGTAGAGAGAGTTACAATGAGTGTTCGATCGATGATTCTGAGTTCTTAGTGTTTGAAAAATCTATGGATTTTACTTCTCACCAATTATTAAAGTCAACAATCGAGCGGTTAGTATTTAATGAGGTCAGGTGGTAATATTTCAATCGAATACGATACTCATAAATTTGCTGTTTCCCATTTCATATAATTTATCAGCAATATCTACCATTTGTTGGTGGTGAGTTGATTTTTCGGTAGTTGGGAAGCGGATATGAAATTGTCGAAATCGCCAAATAGATGTTATTACCGCAGTGTAAATGCAAAATAAATATATAAATTTTATTTCAATTGGTGTTAACGATTTCACTTTTTGGTATCCTTTGATTAGAGCCTTCGCATAGCTCATATCAACTATATTATCAATAGTTAGTAATCCTGTTATGGCCATTCCCAAATCGTAAATCAAGGGATAATTTGAAACCTCCTCAAAATCAATAATTGCTACCAGATTTCCATTTTTTTGAATAATATTATCTGGAAATATGTCACCATGAATCAATCCTGTTGGTAGTTGGTCTGGAATTAGTGCCTCTATATATTCTAATTTGGTTTTAAGCCACTCAATATAAGGATGATCAATATCTGAGGAGGTTACTTCATCAAGATAAGATAAACCGTAGGGAGAAGCGGTTGGGATATTATCTGGACAGGGAATATTATGTAACTGGGCAATGCGGTTACCTAAATTTTCAATAAATTGTATTGTGGGTCTCTTTACAATCTCACCCTCAAGAAATTTCTTTAGATAGACAGGTTTGCCATTATGTTCGAGTACATATTCGTGATCTTCTGTCGAAATCACTTGATTAGTTTGAAAATGGTGTTTGTGAAGGTAGATCAACAAATTCGTTAAGGTTAGGGTTTGTTGCCTAGTTTTATACTCACAGATGGTTAGGATATATTTCTGAGTTTTGGTTTGGATAAAATAATTTGTACTATATCCCCCCGTCATTAGATGAAATTTGATAATTTTACCGAGTGAATATACATATGCAAATTTAGTAATTTCTTTTGAGGTGAGAATTGTATAATGAGCCATCTGAAATGAACACCTTTATTTTGTTTTATAACTTAATAAGATAGTCGATGTTTCTCTAATTATTTTGGTCGTAGGGAAATTCTAACATAACTCTAAAATTTGCTGCAAGGCTCATATGGTTTATTCAGATTTATGCTGATTCTCTTTCTGTTCAAATTTATATTTTTCACCAGCAAAAAATAATAGTAAAGGTAGTAATAACTCATACACACCTTTTCCTATATCTGTTAATTCATAGCTAACTCGAATGGGTTGTGTATCACTCACTGTTCGAGTTACAATATGATTTGCTTCAAACTCTTTCAAGCGTGTTGTTAGCGTGCGTGAATTTATCTTTGGTAAAGCTCGACGAATATCATTGAAAAATGGGTTTCCTTTAATCCTGATGATATATATTAGATCCATGGTCCATTTCTTTTGCAAAAAATTTAGTGCATTGTTGAGAAACAGGAGCTCTTTTTGTATATGAGTATCATTGTGCTCAAAAGTCTCAAAATCTCTTTCAAGTCCTTTATTCACTGCTTCACGCATCAAAGGTATAAGTTCAACAAGCTCTTTCCATATAGTATTAAATTCATTCTCCATTAAGTCTCAACTCGTTTCCTTTCAAAGACTTTCTACGAAAGTCTGCACATTTTTCAAAGCTTTCCTAAATTCGGGTATCAGTTTTCCAATAATTGGCATCGCACTAAAGAATAGAAACGCATGAAACATTCCTTCGTGCAAATCAACAGTAACAGAAACTCCCTGTTTTTTCATTTTTTCCGCAATAACTAAGGAATCATTGAGTAATACTTCTCTTGACCCCACTTGTATAAATATCTGAGGAAATCCTTTGAAATCACCAAAGATGGGTGAAATTTCTGGATTTTCTGGAGACTCAGTTCCAATGTAGGCTAGAACACCTGATTCGATATTTTTTACATTGAAGAATGGCTCTTCGTCCACTTTTGTCTTCAAAGTTTCACTAGTCATGGTCATGTCAGCCCAAGGAGACAAACATATAGCTGCTTTTGGTTGCGGTAAATTTTGTTTTCCTATTCGGCAAAGCAAAGCTAGAGCCAATCCCCCTCCAGCAGAATCACCCATGACAATTATATTCTCGGAAGGAATGGATTTCTCTTCCAACAACCATTTATATACAAAAAAGGCGTCATCTAAACCGGCAGGATACGGATCTTCTGGAGCAAGCCGGTAATTTATACTGTATGCCTGTAGATGTAATTTTTTACATAATTTCGATACGAACCCTCTGTGTGATATATAAGATCCAAATGTATAACCTCCACCGTGTAGATATAACATCACTTTTGAAATTGAGTCTTCAGAGTCTTTTGAATTTAACGAGTATTTTTCTGCAGAAATATTTCCTACTTGAATTTCTTCAAAATTAATACCTTTTGCAGGTTTACTCTTTGAGGCCATATTATCAAATACTCCTCTAAATTCCTTCACTTCCTTCACGTCAGTCATATCCATGATATGACACTTGTTTTTTTCTAGTATCTTCATTAACATTTTAGCCAATATACTTACCATTTTCAAATCACTTTCTTTTTGTTAGTTTCGTTTTTCACCACACTACACTTGGACTATATTTTCTACCAAGTGTATTTGGTATATTAAGTTTATTTTTTAAACCTACTTTACTATATATTTGTTCTGTATTTAAAGACTAAAGTAATTTGATTTCCACTAAGTGAAATAAAATACACTTACTTTTACTTAATGTTATCTGAAACTGGAATTCACATATGTCGGAACTTGATCCTTATCCAAGTTTTCCTTGATTTCAGAAGCTCTAATCGTCACATAACCTTGTGACAAGGTTATTTACTTATTTCTTTTCCGACCTTCTTGTCAAGAGGACT